>DAOPLW010000058.1:0-6763 GCA_035391945.1 Oscillospiraceae bacterium
CAACTGTCCTTCTCTGGTGCTTTCTTTGTCACGTTGTTTAATTTACAAGGTGCACACGGCCCTGCCGCGGCGTCCGGCCGACCTTCCGGATCGGTTGACCCGGCGCTCGTCCCGTCGCCGTTTTTCAAGGCGCTCAATTAATATACCAAACGAAGCCGGTGTTGTCAACACCTTATCGACCTTTTTTCAGGTTTTTTTCAAGCCCATTTTTTACCCCCAAGATATGCCGTTTTTCATCGGCCCGGCCACTAAATATCCGTCCTTTCAGATCCTCTTTCGCAGACGTCCGGGCAAAAGCGACAAACCGGGCAGCGCGACCGCGAAGCCGAGATTGAGCCAGCGGAGAGGCCCCCGCGCGACGGCGGCGAGGCCGAAGGCGTCCGGGGCGAGGAGATAGGCCAGGAGCAGGGCCAGAAGAGCTGCCGGTACGACCGCCGCCGCGCCGCGGATGTCCGCGGCACGCGCAAGCGCGCGCCGGACGCCGCGCAGGAGCACCGCGAGGGTGATCAGATCCGTCAGGACCCAGAGGCTCACCACGACGGCCTCCAGCCGTCCGAAGACGCCGAGAACGGAGATTTCCCGCGCGGCCAGAAACAAAGGAGCCTGCATGCGTGAAAGCAGCCCCGCGCCGAAAACGCCGAAAGAGACGATCTGCAACAGGAGCAGGAACCCGGCCGCGCGCAGGATCCACCGGCGCGTCTCCCTTTTCTCCGGTCTCTTGCGCAGCTCTCCCGCGAGAAAGCACACGTATGCGCCGCAGGCCGCCGCGTCCAGCGTGGCGGAGACGGCCGGAAGGACGCCTTCCGCGTCCCCGGGCAGAACGGGGAGCAGGTTTTTGACGTCCACATTTCCCAGGGAGAGGAGTAGCACGGCAGCAAGCACGGCCGCGAGGATCAGATAACCGATTTCCGCCATGCGTGCGAATGCCGCGGTGGGCAGGAGCGCCATCCAGACCGAGAGGGCCAGGACCGGGACCAGAATCACCCACAGCGGAACGTCGGCGTAAGCGGCGGAGAGGAGCCGCTCGCCGCCGAAGCGAAGCGCGGCGGCGCACAGCACGGTGAGCCACGCGGCATAGAGCAGGCAGACCCCGCGGCCGGCCGTTTCGCCCCAGGCGCGGCAGAGCGCGTCGGCCAGCCCCTCGCCGGGCCCGAGGAGCGCGCGGAAGAGCCACACGAGCGCCGCAAGGATCGGCGCGGCGGCCAGAACCGAGACCCATCCCGCCGTGCCGGCGGCCGCTGCCGTGCGCTGGGAGAGAAACAGGATGGCCGGCGAGAGCATCGTGACGAAAGCCAGCGCGAAAAACTGCCGCACCGTGACGGATCGGTCCACCGCCCCGCCTCCTTTATTTAATGAAGCGGCAGCGGCGCCGGACACGGACCGCAGATAAAATTTGCGCCCCGCGCGTCACGCCTCCGCGCCCGCGCCGGCGGCGCGGCGCACATGCGCTTCGACCTCCACGTCGATGCGCGCGTCCGGAAAAACCGTCCGCCAGCTCCCCCGCAGCGCGCCGCCGCGCAGCGGCGAGGCGAGGGAGAGCTTCGTTCCCAATTCCAGGAAGTCCGCCTCGTACAGTTGCGAGAGCGCCACGACGGCCTCGCAGCGCGCGCGCTCCGTCTCCGCCAGAAGGATCTCGAGCTCCCCGACGGTTTCCTCCGCGGCGGGATCGCCCCCGCCCCGCATCTCCTGCAGGGACGCCTCCACGTCCACCACGAGCCGCAGCCGGACGAGCCCGCCCGCCGCGTCGAATTCTGGCTCCACTTTTGTCGAAGCAGCGGTCACAAGGAGCCCCGCCGTCGCGCCTCCGGCCGTGGTCACGGCCACGCTGTCGCGCTCCGTCTTTCCCAAAAGCAGGTTCGCGCCGCAGGCCGCGTCGCCGGTCAGATAGCCGAGAAGTCCGTCCTCGCCCAGGATCGCGTAGCCCGCGGCCTCCAGCGCGGGCCGGCCGCTTTCTTCGCCGTACTGCACCGCCGCCGAGAGCGCCGCGCCGGAGCGGTCGAGCTGTCCGAGCACCTCCCGGAGGCTCCACGCCGTGCCGAAGGCGCCGAGCCCCTCGTTTTTCCCCATGTCCTCCAGCCGGTCGGAGACGGATTCGCCCGCCGCCGCCATGGCAGCCATCGCCTCCCCGGCCGTCCCGGCGCGCACCACGTAGAGTTTCGTGCCCAGCCGCAGATCCTGGTCCGCGGCCAGGTAGCCGAGGATGTCGGAAAACTGTTCCGCGGCGGCCCTCTCGCCGATCAGGTACTGCCCGATGCTGCCGTAAAAGATGTTCTTGTCCGTCTGCGTCTGGATTTCGAGCGCCGTGCGCCCGAGAAGCGTGTCCGTTCCGGTCAGAAGCGTGTCCCCCTCCGCCGGCAGAGCGCCGCGTCCGCCGTCCAGCGCCATGGAGAGCGTGAAGTCTTCGCCCGCGGCGTCCACGCCCATGGCGCGAACCATCGCCCGCTCCTCCAGCTCGCGCGCGTAGCCTGCCGGCGTCCCGAGCGCCGCCGGCAGGACCACGATAGCCGCGAACGCCGCGGCCAGAGGCCAGAACCCCGCCTTCTTCATGCCGCCTCACCTCCCGCCGCGCGCGGCGTCATCTCTGTTTCCGGACGTTCTGCGGATGAAGCGCCGCGTCCCGCTCCTTGCGCTCCATGAGGGGCGGACGCAGGAGGGGGCTCTCCGCCGGGCCCCGCGCGGCAGCAAACGGCGTGAGATAGGGAACCCCGAAGCTCTCGAGCGCCGAGAGCCGGCCCAGAAGCACGGCGAAGGCGAGCACCATCCCCAGAAGGCCCAGGAAGCTCGCCGCCGCGGCGAGCGCGAAGCGCCAGATGCGCAGCGCGCCGGCGAAGTCCTGATTCGGTATGGTGTAGCCCATCACGCCCGTGGCGGCCACCACGATGACCACGATGGGCGAGATGATCCGGGCCTCCACGGCGCTCTGTCCCACCACGAGCCCGCCGATGATGCTCACGCTCTGCCCGATGGCTTTCGGCAGGCGCAGCCCCGCTTCCTGCAGGATTTCAAAGGCGGTGAGCATCGCGAGGACCTCCACCGCCGTTGTAAACGGCACGTCCTGTTTGCTCTCGATGACGGCGGCCATGAGCCGCGCGGGGATCATCTCCGGGTGGAAGCCCGCCACGGCGATGTAGAAGGCGGGCAGGAAGAGCGTGAGGATCATCGCCGCGTAGCGCAGGACGGTGAGGATCGTCGCGAGCAGATAGTTGTCCGAGCTGTCCTGCGGCGCGCGCAGGAAGCTCTCGAGCGTGCCGGGCGCGGCGTAGGCGATGGGCATGCCCTCGATGAGGACGCCGACGCGGCCCTCCAGCAGATGCGCGCAGAACTTGTCCGGCCGCTGGGTGGTGATGACCTGCGGGAAGCTCGACCACGGCCGGTCGATGAGATACTCCTCCACATTGCCGGTGTAAAACACGCCGTCCGTGTCGATCGCCGCGAGGCGCTTCCGGACGCTCTCCACGAGCGCGGGGGCGGTAAGCCCGTCGATCCACAGGATGTCCACCGCCGTGCGGCTCTGCCGCCCGACGATCTCCTCCGCCACGCGCAGAAAGGGCGATTTGAGGCGTCTGCGCACGAGGCTCGTGCACACGCGCAGCTCCTCGGTGAAGCTGTCCTTCGCGCCTTTGACGGAGCTTTCCACCTCCGGCTCGGAGATGGAGCGCCGGTTCTCGGTGCGCGCGGCGACCGTGACGCAGAAGCCGTCCGTCCGGAAAAAGAGCGCGCAGCGCCCCGCAAGGAGGTCCGCCGCCGCCTCGTCCATCGTCTCGCGCAGGTCGGCGGCGGTCGTGTAGAGTCCGCCGGAGGCGAGCGCCTCGGCCGCCTCGCGGTCTGTTTCGGGCGGCGGCGCGCGGCCCTCCGCCGCCGCCCGGCCCGGCTCTTTCTCCTGCGCCCCCGCCGCCCAGAGGCGGGTCAGCGGCCAGAGTACCGTCTCCGTAATTTTTCCGCCCTCGGTGAGCCCGTCGAAAAAGAAAGCGGTGACCGGCCGGCTGCCGGCGAGGAGCACCGTGCGGGAGGAAAAATCCGCGTCTTTGCCGAAGAGCTTTCGCACCGACGCCGCCGAGACCGGCAGATCAAGTGTCGGCTCGCGGCGCGGATGCGGCGGCACGCGCGGTTCTTTTGTCCCGAAGAAACCCATGGACTCACCCCGAAGGCAGTATTTGCAGGCGCCGGTAATTTATTCCCGCGCAAAAAGGAAAGGCCCGCGGCAAGCCCTGCGCGCCGGGACCTCCTTCGCGAGATTTCCGCCGTGCGGCGGAAACGAAATTCAATCCGTCCGGAGGCGGACACGCGCCGCCGGGACGCCTTTGCCCGCGGCCACGGGGCCGCGGCCGCTTTCGCCGTGCGGAAGGATTTTGGCCGGCCATACCGGGTCCCGCCGGGCCGGCCGGCCAAAACCGTCAAGGCCCAGGGCTTCCGGAAACCCGCTTCCCGGAAGCCCTGCTCTGCGGGCCCGCGGGCAGGGACCCTCTATTAAAAAAGCCGGCGGCTTTCCCGATAAGCAAAGCGCCGCGGCAAAGCCGCGGCGCCGGGGGGAAGTTTCTCGCATACAGGGATCGATATGATTCGCCGAAGGAAGACGCCGCACCCATCGCGGCGGGGCGCGCCCGCGCGCCAAAAAGTAAAGAACCCTCCCGGGCGGTAAGCGCGCCGCCTGTCGGTGGGTCCGGTGTCTCCCTTAAAATAAAAAACCACACATTTCTGTGTGGAGAAACTTCGTTCGGCGGGTTTACCGCTCGCTGCGCTCCTGCTTGGCGTCCCCGTAGATGAGGTCGTCAACGTCGGAAGCTATGAACTTGTGGTACGTCATCGTGTTTCCCAGTCCTCCTTTCTTCTGTTTTCTATTGCGCAGTATAGTCCCTTCGGTCCCACTTGTCAAGCGAGTTTACAAAAACTTGACATTTGGAATGGACTTCTGTAGAATCAGCCTGTTACGAACGCATCCTTTCTGGGAGGTTTGATCAAGATGGCAAAAGAGAAGAAGCAGGTGGAGCAGATCACCGCCAGGGACGTGGATTTTGCCAAGTGGTATACGGAGGTCTGCACGAAGGCGGAGCTCATCGATTATACGAGCGTAAAGGGCATGTTCATCCTCCGCCCGTACGGCTATGCGCTCTGGGAGAACATCCAGCGGGTGCTCGACGCGAAATTCAAGGAGCTCGGCCACGAGAACGTGTACCTGCCGCTCCTCATTCCGGAGTCCCTGCTTCAAAAGGAGAAGGACCACGTGGCGGGCTTCGCGCCCGAATGCGCGTGGGTGACGCTCGGCGGCAGCGAGCCGCTCGAGGAGAAGCTCTGCATCCGCCCCACGAGCGAGACGCTTTTCTGCGAACACTACGCGCACATCATCCACTCCTGGCGCGACCTTCCCAAGCTCTACAACCAGTGGTGCAGCGTGCTGCGCTGGGAGAAGACCTCGCGCCCCTTCCTGCGCCACCGGGAGTTCCTCTGGCAGGAGGGCCACACGATGCACGCCACAGCCGAGGAGGCCGTCGCCGAGACGGAGCGGATGCTCGAGGTCTACGCCGACTTCTGCGAAAATACCCTCGCCATGCCGGTCATCCGCGGCCGCAAGACGGACAGGGAGAAGTTCGCCGGCGCCGAGGCGACCTACACGATCGAGTGCATGATGCACGACCGCAAGGCCCTCCAGAGCGGTACGAGCCACTACTTCGGCGACGGCTTCGCCCGCGCCTTCGACATCACGTTCACCGATAAGGACAACCAGCCGAAATACCCGCATCAGACGTCGTGGGGTCTCTCCACGCGCACGATCGGCGGCATCATCATGACCCACGGCGACGACTCCGGCCTCGTCATGCCGCCGCGCGTCGCGCCGGTGCAGGCGATGGTGATCCCCGTCGCGATGCACAAGGAGGGCGTCCTGGAGGCCGCGGAGGCCCTGCGCGCGCGCCTCGCCGCGGCGGGCGTCCGCGTGAAGCTCGACGCCTCCGAGCAGAGCCCCGGCTGGAAATTCGCCGAGTATGAGATGAAGGGCGTTCCGCTCCGCGTGGAGCTCGGCCCCAAGGACCTCGAGGCCGGTTCCTGCGTCGTCGTCCGGCGCGACTCCGGCGAAAAGGTGACCGTGCCCCTCGCCGAAGTCGAGACCCTCGTCAGGGAACTCCTTGATTCCGTACACGACGGCCTCTATGCGCGGGCGAAAGAAAATCTGGAGCAGAACACGTTTACCGCCTCCACTCTCGGGGAGGTTAAAACGATCGTCGAGGGCAAGGGCGGCTTCGTCAAGACGATGTGGTGCGGCGACGAGGCGTGCGAAGTCGCGATGAAAGAGCGCTGCGGCGTCACGAGCCGCTGCATCCCTTTCGCGCAGGAGCACCTCGGGGACGTCTGCCCCGTCTGCGGGAAGCCCGCGAAACACATGGTCGTCTGGGGCGTGGCGTACTAAGGTCACTCCGGGGGATTCCGTCCCCTTACAGGAAAAGCCGGGCAAAGCCCGGCTTTTTTATGCCCTCCCGAGGAAAGAACGGCATGCTTTTCCCCACTGGCGGGAATTCCTTGGGAGGAGCCATTTTCCGAAAATCGTCTTTTTCGGTTTCGGCAAGGTTTTTTGCCTTCGGCAGGGGTTTCTTTTTGGAGGGGACGCCCTCCGGGGGCCATCTTTTCTTGCGCCGCCAAGAAAAGATGGGAAAAGAAGCGGCCCAAAGGGACGCCCCTTGGGTAACCCCCCTCGCCCGGAAGTTTACGAAGGGGAAATTGGCCCGTAAGGGAGTGCTGCGTTCTCTTCTGTTGACTGAAACCCCGGTACAGG
>DAOPLW010000059.1:0-6753 GCA_035391945.1 Oscillospiraceae bacterium
GTGACCGTCAGCGCGGCGTCCACCGAGGCCAGGCGGACCTCGTAGACCATAGACGCAAGCTCCTCCAGGAGCAGGCTTTCGCCCGAAACGGCGGTCTGCTCCCCGGGGGAGCTTTTTCTGCCGCAGTCCTGAAGCGTGAGCTTTGCCCTCCTCACCAGCCCCCCCACGTCGGCTTCTTCTTTGTGGAAGGAAAGCCGCGCGGCCTCGAGAAGCGAGATCACGAGCACCACGGAATGCCCGAGGATGTCGTGGACCTCGCGCGCGATGAAGTTGCGTGTCCTGGCGGCGGAAAGCGCCCGGAGCCGTCCGGCCTGCCTTTGAAGGTCGCCGTTCAGGCGCGTGAGCTCCCGGTTCTTCCGGGCCGTCTCCTCCAGGAGCGTCTGCCGGAGCGTGACGTCCGAAAAGCGGAAGGCGAACCCCCGGACCTTCCCCCGTGCCGCGATCGCGCGGCAGGCCAGCCTGACATAACCTCCCCCGATGGATCGAAAAACCGTGTCGCGGGGCTCCAGGGCGAGAGGGAGGGTCGTTTCGCCGCGTTTCGGCGCCCCCGTCCCGCCTTCGCCGGAAAAACCGTCCCCCCCGGAGGCGTGCAGCCGCCCTTCGAGATACATCCGTCCGAACGTCTCGTTGTAGTCGGCCGTGCGGCCGTCCTGGTCAAGGATCAAAATGCCGTCCGGAAGCGCGTCGAGCGCCGCCCGCCGCGCGATCTTCACATCGTCGAAGAACCGGAACCGGAATACGGCGATGGCGAACATCGCAAGGGAAACATTGCAGGAGATGGGGGTGATGTCGCACGGCGGCGAAAACCCGAAGAGGTCCTCCACCCAGCCGAACACATAGATCACGTTGGCCGCCAGCGGGATCAGGATGGCGGCGGAGAACAAGACGGCCTGCGTCCGCTTTTCGCCGAACTGCCGGAAAAAATACCGGGCGCAGAGCGCTATGCCCGCGCCGAGGAGCGTATAGCTGTATGCCTGATGCACGTAGAAAACCGGGCCGAAGCTGTCCCCCCAGAAATCGAAATGGGCGTAAAAAAGCCCATGATACGGATTGGTCGCCAGCGTCAGGAAGGAAAGCGCCGGGATGACGGAGAGGAGTCCGAGGGTTCTTTTTTTCGGCGGGCGGCCCTTGGCGTACCGGTACGCGAAGGCAAAAAACAGCACGCTCAGAAAGCAGACGCCGACATACTGGACGACGACGAAGAAAAATTTCGTGCGGACGTCCGGCGCGACCGTCTTGAGGATCTTGGCCGACATCCAGAGCAGAAGCACCGTCTGCACGGACAGGTAGGAATACAGCAGAGGGATTTTCTTCGCCTTGAGCCAGACGGCAAAATTGACGGTGACGAGAAGAAAGATCGACACGGCGTGCAGGAGGATCAGATAGTACGTATCGTTTGCAAAAACGAGGTCCATGCCTTCTTCCCTCCTCCACCGCAAGATTTGATTTTATTATAAAGGATAGCCGGCAGTCATGCAAGGAGTGACGGGCGGCACTATACGCCGCTCCCGGAAACCATATAATGAAATTATGAGGGATTATCATGTATAACAGGAGGGTTTGTCATGCGGTTATTCCAGGTCAGGTTTGCTTCCCTGTGCGCCGTCGGTCTTCTCTTTGCGATGCTCTCCGCGTGTTCCGGAGGCGGCTCCGGGGCCTCCAGCCCGACGCCGGCGGCGGCGTCGGAAGATCCGGCTCCCGCTTCCGCCGTGATCTCGGTCGATTCCAACGACGAAACGGCCGTGGTGCACTACGAAGGCGAAGAGGGAGAAGTCGACTTTGAAGTCGGGACGGCGGGCGAGGTGTCGATCCCGTCCGATTACCCCGAGGATCTCGTGCCGCTCTATCCCGGCGGCAAGGTGACCCTGGCCGGCGTGGAGGGCGGCTCTTTCATGATCGTCGCGTCGACGAACGACGATTTTGATGCGATCTACAGCTTTTTCGATGAGAACATCGAATTTGACGAAGCGGAACTCCGGCAGAACGTGAAAGGCTATGTCCTGCTCTCCGGCAGCGTCGGCGAATACTACGTCAATGTGACGGCGACGGAGAACACGCCCGGCGGGGAGGAGGCCAATCTCATCACCATCGTCGTCACGCCCGAATCCTGAGTGCCGGCCGCTGTTTTGAAAGAAAGGAGCTGACTGTGTTGGCAGAGAGAAAAATAAGGTTCCGTCCGCTTCTGGCCTTTTTGCTGGCTCTGGCCATGGCCGCCGGATTTTTCGGCTTCGGAGGCCGCCGCGCTCTCGCCGCGGACGTACCGAGCGGCTGGGCGCAGGCAGAAGTGGACGAGGCGCGCGCCAGGGGCCTCGTGATCGCGCAGGCCGACTCGAACTACCAGGGCAGCATCAGCCGCGCGCTCTTCTGCGCGCTGGTCGTCAATCTGGTGGAAACGGCGCTTTCAACCACGGTGACGGTCTCCGTTTCGAATCCTTTTCAGGACACTTCGGATGAGGACGTCGTCAAGGCGTACCAGCTCGGCATCGTAAACGGCGTCTCCGCGACGCAGTTCGCTCCGGACGACCTCATCACCCGGGAGCAGATCGCCGCCATGATGATGCGCGCCGCGCGGAAACTGGACGACCTGGCCGGCGGCGCCTATGCCGCCGTCACAGGCACCGATTCGCTCGTCTTTGCCGATCAGGATCAGATCTCCTCGTGGGCGCTCGCGGACGTGCGGCTCGCAAACGGGCTGGACATCATGAAAGGCATCGGCGATAACCGCATCGGCCCGCAGGACAACACGAGCGTCGAACAGAGCATTCTGCTCATCAACCGTCTCTACGACGGCTTTACGGAATACATGTCGGGCGTCTCCGCGCCGGAGAACAGTGCGCCGCAGGCGCTCTCGAACCAGGTCTCCTTCGCGGTCTCCGAGCAGACCGAGCTTGTCATCGAGGCCTCCGAGCTCGCCACGGACCCGGACGGCGACGCGCTTGAGGTCGTCGCGATCAACGGACAGACTTCGCCGTATTCCACGGTTTACGGCGAAGCCGAACTGACCCCGGAGGGGAAAATCAGCTATCTCTCGGGCGATATCACTGCAAACGTGATGGACGATTTCGTCGTGACGGTTTCGGATGGGACGGACGTTGCGCACGTCAACATCCGCGTGAACGTGAGCTATAAATTTGAGCTCTTCCTGAATCCCATGCTCTCCTCGGTCACGCTGACCGGGACCCCCGCGATGGATGAGACGCTGAGCCTCTACATGTTCAGTTATTTCGGCGGCGTCCCGTCGACGTCGCCGACCTTCTCCTACTGCTGGATGATCGCCGATGCCGCGGACGGCGCCTACACGGCCATTTCCGGCGCCGCCTCCTCGTCCTACACGGTCGCGCAGGCCGACGTGGGGAAATACATCAAGCTCCAGGTGACGGCCTCCGGCTCCGCCGGCGGGAGCGCCCTGAGCAGCGCCGTCGGCCCTGTGACCTATGGGTTTGCTGGCGGGTCCGGGACTTCCGCGGAGCCGTATCTGATCGCCACGGCCAAGGAGCTCATGCTTTTAAACGTCGTACCCACGCAGGACGCCTATTTTGCGCTCACGTCCGATATCCCGCTCGGCACGGGCCAGTATATTACGGCGCTCTTTCACGGCACGCTGTACGGATACGCCCATACCGTGACGCTGGATATCCGGGAGACCGATTCGGACTATGTGGGGGTGTTTAAGAAAATATCGGGGACCGGCGTGGTCAACGGCCTGCAGGTCGACGGCGTCGTCGAGACGGAGCAGCGTTATGCCGGCGGGATTGCCGGATACAACGCCGGCCGGATTCTCGCCTGCACGTCCTCGGTTTCGATCCGCTCGGGCGACTATGCGGGGGGCATCGCGGCCGTGAGCACCGGCGTCATCACCCGCAGCGCTTCCTCCGCCTCGCTGGAGGCGCGCAACCACGTGGGCGGCATCGTCGGCTACAACGGCGGCACCGTCTCCCGCAGCTTCTCTTCGGCGGACTGCAGCGTGGACGCCAATGCGATGGCGGGCGGCATCGCCGGATTCAACACGGCTTCCGGAGGCAGCGTGATTGACTGTTATTCCCGCGCGCAGGTGTTCGCAAGCGGGAACGAGGGCGGGCTGATCGGCTGGAACGAGGGGTCCGTCGCCGACTGTTACGCCGCCGGAAAGGTCTCCGGCTATAACAACATCGGCGGACTGATCGGGCACGTGAACGGCGGCACCGTCTCGCGCTCGTATTACGACAAGGAGGTCTCCGGCCAGAGCGACACCGGCCGGGGCACCCCGAAAACCACTGCCGAGATGAAGACGCAGTCCACCTTCACCGGATGGGACTTCGGCAGCATCTGGTCCTACGTCTCGGATTCCTACCCGCTCCTCCGCTGACCCCGCGCCTCCGGCGGGGAGGAGAAACCCGCCCTTCCGTTTCTCCGTCCGCCCGAAACTGACCCGTCTTGCAGCAAAAAAACAGCGCCAGGAAGGCCCCGGCCGTTTGGACCGGGGCCTTCCTGGCACTGTTTGGGGCGATGCGCTTGGCGGTAAATAATGGAGGCTCTCCTTTTTCCCGTCCCGCCTTGGTGTCGCTTCCCTTCCGGGTCCGGACCTCTCACAAAAAGCGCAGGCGGCGGCCGATTCGAATCGACTGCCGCCTTCCCCATTGATATCCGTTACGCTCTGCCGGCCCGTGTGCTCCCGCTTGTCTTTTTCTGTTCATGCGCAAACCGCCGGAACGCCCTAGACGTCCTTTTTGCTCATCTGCCGTGCATAGTTTTTAATTTCTTCAGGCGGCAGCGGCTTGCTGAAGTAATAGCCCTGTATATAATCGCAGCCCATCTCCCAGAGCATCTCCGACTGTTCTTTCTGTTCCACGCCTTCCGCAATGACCGCCTTCCCTGTGCTGTGCGCGAAGTCGATCACCGCTTCAATGATGGTTCTGTTGACTTCATCGGTGATGTGGTCAACGAAGACCTTGTCCACTTTCAGATAGTCCGACGGGATCCTCACAAGATCGACCAGCGAATTATAGCCCGTACCGAAATCGTCCAGCGCGACTTTGATTCCGTATTCCTGAAGCTCGCTTAAGATCTGCTGGGCCTTCTTTTCGTTGTGAAGGACGCTTCTCTCCGTCAGCTCGATCCCGATCATAGCCGGTTCCACGCCGGCGGCTTCCAGGGTCTCCCGCAGATAGTCGGCGACATCGCGGTCCCGCAGGTCCTTTGCGGAAACGTTGATCGCGACGCTGACCGAGATGCCCTCCTCCCGCCATCTCTCAATCTGTCCGACCGCGTTTCTGATGACCCACTTCGTGATATCGCTGATGAGCCCCATCTCCTCGGCTATTTTGACAAATACCTCCGGGCTGACCTCTCCCTCCGGGCCGCGGTTCCATCGCAGGAGCGCCTCGGCGCCCGCCATGCCCCCGTCGCCCAGGCTTTTTTGGGGTTGGTACACGAGGTGGAATTCTCCATTTTTCACGGCTTCGGAGAGAGCGACCATCAGCTCATACCGCGCTTTGTTTTTCTGCTCGATGGAGACGTCGTAGACAACGAGCCCGGTCCCGTTTGTTTCCTGGCCCAGGGCGATTCCCATTTTCTTGAGCAAGCGGTTTGGTTCCTCCCCGTCCGGGGTGGAATGGACGATGCCGCCCTTGGCGATAAGCTCAATTTTGAACCGGTCGATCCAAAACGGCTCCTTTAATCTTTGGAGAAATTCCATCCCGATGAGGCGCGGGTCCTTGCCGCAGCCGTCAGGCAGGATTGCGACAAATTCGTTTGAAAAAATAGAGTAGACGGTCTCGCCGACGCAGTCGGCCAGCTCATCCGTGGCTCTCACGATCGCCTTTACGCCGATCTCATAATCGGTGAACCGGTTGATATCGTCGATATTCATGATGCGAAAGCCGATGAGGGAAAACGCGGTTTTTCGTTCGATGATCTCCTGCAGATCGGCTTTCAGTCTGTTGGCGTTTGGCAGCCCCGTTTCCACGTGCCGGAAGGATTGTTCGATCTCGGCCGCTTTCAGGCGCCGGATGTTCCGGAACAGAAACGCGGTGACAACCCCGATCACAAGAAACATGACGATTCTGAATACCCAGCTGGCCGGCTTCTGTTCGATCCCCTCCAGTACGCTCAGGGGCATCAGCGGTCCGACGGTAAGCCCGCCCAGAAGCGCGGCGCCCGCCGCGCCTTTTACGCCGAAGCAATAGGCGGACAGGATAATGGGTATATACATCAGGTTTGTAAAGGACTCCCCCGTTCCGCCCGACAGATAGACGGCATATCCCGTGACGGACACAAGCCCCGCGATAAAAAAGCCCTTGGCGGCATGTTTGTTCCACCGGCAGCGGGTCTCCGATTGGCGTCTGACCATTTCCGGTTCACCTCATTCCCTTTCTGTGCTGTGCCTGCGGAACACGCTCCATCGCCCGGAGGGCTCCGAAAGTCCTGTGCTTGCCGTGCGCGGGGAAAAAGGCACAGCCGGACTTGTATTTTAGCACACTGATTCGATAAAATCCACCCCAATTTTTGCAAAACAGCCCCGAAACGCCTTGCAATCAAAACTTTTTTGGCAAATCGGCGGGATTTGGGGGCCGACGCGCCCGGCCGTGCGGGCGGCACCCCGGCGCCCTCCTCCGGAGCCCGGCGGCGCCGGGTGGCAGGCGGCTTACCGCGTGGTCGTCCCGGCGTCGTCCCCAGGCTCGCTCCCGGAGCGTTTTACCGGCGTCGTCCCCAAGGCTTGCCCGCGCCAAGGCCGCTGATTCGGCAGGCACGGATGTGCTCCATGAGATGCCGGCC
>DAOPLW010000060.1:0-6720 GCA_035391945.1 Oscillospiraceae bacterium
GGACGCCTCCCTGCCCCAGAATGTGCAGCATCAGGACCAGCAGCATGGAACAGAGCCTGAGCAGCTCCACACCGGTATTGCGGGGTTGATTCATGGTTTCTCCTCTTGCCCGGAATGTCAGATCGCCGGGATGGTCACGATCCCGGCGCAGCGGGAAATCTTCCGGAAGGTCGCGTACGGAAACAGGCACTGCAGTTCCTCGAAGATCAGATAATGTTCGTCCGGGTCCCACGCCTCCGCCGCTTCCCGGCGGCAGGCTGCCTCCTCCGCGCGGGTCCCGAAGGCCACGTCGCCCAGGAGCACCGCGCCGCCCGGCAGAAGGTGCGCCGAAAGCGCCCGCAAAAGGGCCGTCTGCTGCCCGGGATCGAGGTGGTGGACGGCGTAGGTGGAGAGAATAAAGTCAAAGCGCCGCGCCGAAAACGCCGGCGGCAGGCCGCGTGCAAAATCATAGACGATCAGTTCGGCGTCCGGCATTCTCTTCCGCGCGGATGCGGCCATCTTCTCCGAGAAATCCACGCCGGAGATCGGATGGCCCGCTTCGTAAAGGCGTCCGGCAAGGGCGCCCGTCCCGAAGCCGAGGTCCAGTACCGACGCGCCCTCCTTTCGGCTGACGGCGTCGAAAATCCCGTCCAGCACCGCGTGGTACCCTGCGAAGGGATAGTCGCCCGCCGCGGCGCAGCGCGCGACGGAGCCTTCGTAGTCCGAAGTCCATGCGTCGAAACCCGCTCTGTCCAGCATCGAAGGCCCCCTTCTCAAAGTCCCAGCCATTTGGGGCTGAGCGTATCCGTGCCGCCGTCGACGTAGCCCGCAATGAGCTCGCCGCCCTCCCTGAGGACGGCGAGCGCCGCGGCCGCCTGCCGCTCCGGCAGGAGCGTCACGGTCGTTTCGGTCGTCTCATACGCGCGGAAGTACAGCGTCATGGACGTCACGCGCGCGCCGGTAAAAACGATCTCCGCCGCGCAGCCGTCGTTCGGGACGGCGATCTGCGCGCCCTCCGTGCAGTAGCCGAAGCGAACCCGGCTCGTCCCGTCCGCCTGCTCGTCCGCATCCACCAGATACAGGCGCACCGAGGAACCGCAGAGCGCGCCGACCGTGCGCGCCGCCAGCGCCCGCGCCGCCTCGATGAGTTCCGTCTGCGTGGGTTCCTCCCCGGCGGAAGCCGCGGTGTAGCGGTCCTCCTCGCCGGTCGCGGCGTAGCGCACCGTGCCGTCCTCGGAAACGCGCAGGGTCCCGTTGCCGTCGCGCACGAAGTAGCCGCCCTCCACGGGATAGCCGGTGGCGGTATGGGGATTAAAGTCCAGAAGGCGCAGAAGCGTTTCCTTCTGCTCGTCTCCCGCGACGGGGTTGGATGCGGAAAGAACGGGCAGGTCCACGGCTCTCCCCAGAAGGAGCGTATCCGGTTCGAGCTGCGCGTAGCGCTCGCCCTGCTCGAATGCGAAGGTCGCGCCGTTGGAGAGGTACCCCGCGATGGCGCTTTCCAGCCGGTCCGCGAGGGCGTCCGAAGTCCGGCAGACGTAGTAGCGTCCGTCGTCCTCGTTCTTAAAATACAGGGAGACGCCGCCGTCCTCCTCCCGCGCGAGGAGGACCCGCCGCACGGGCGCGTCCACGGCCGTCTCACTCGTTCCGGAGAGCCAGGCCGAAAGAGCCGTAAGCGGGACCTTCCCCAGAAAATCGAAATAGACGCCATGGCGCGTGAGCGCCGCGCGCCAGGCCCCCTCGTCCGTCTGCACGGGCGTGCCGAGGTCCGAAAGCGCCTCGGTCAGGAGCGTTCCGGTGGCGGCAAAGATCCCGTCCGTCTCCGACGCGCTGTACTGCACGCCGCGCCGGCCCGTGTCGTTCGTCACCGCGATGCGCACCGGACGGCTGGCCTCCGCGGCCGGCGTCTCCTCCGTCGCGTTTTCGGTGTGACCCAGAAGTGAGGACACGTAGGTGAGGAAAGCGCGCGGGAGATCCGACGCGCTCCCCGAGTAGAGCGACACCTGGACGGCGAGGTACGCCGCCGAGATCATGAGCAGGACAATGAGCGCCGACTTCGCGGTCTCCACCGCGCGCCTACGCATCGTCCTGCTCCTTTACTTCGCCGCCCAGCGGCAGCTCGATGCGAACGGTCAGGCCCGGCGTGTCCTTGTCCACGAGCGAGATCGTCCCGCCGTGCTGCCGCACGATCTCCTGCGCGATGGAGAGCCCGAGTCCCGTCCCGCCGGATTCGCGCGAGCGGGCCTTGTCCACCCGGTAGAAGCGCTCGAAGATGCGCGCGCGGTCCTTGGGCGGGATGCCGATGCCGTTGTCGGCCACCTCCATCCAGACCCCGTCCGGCTTCTCCCCGGCCGTGATCTCGATGGTCCCTCCGTCCGGCGTGTACTTGATGGCGTTGGCGACGATGTTCATCATCACCTGCTCGATGCGCGCGCGGTCGGCCGTCACTTCCGGCAGCTGCGCCGGGAGCTTGGCCGTGAAGGCGTGCCCGTGGCGTTTTGCCTCCATGAGGTTGGCGCGGTAAACGTTCCCGATGGCCGCGCGGAAGGGGAAGCGCGAGAGCGTCAGCTCGCTCCGGCCGGAGTCGATGCGCGAGAGGGTCAGCAGGTCCTGCACGATATGCGTCATGCGGTCCGTTTCGCTCAGGATGACCTCCAGGAAGCTGTGCCGCGTCTCCTGCGGCAGGTCCTCCGCGTCCTCGAGCGTCTCGGCGTAGCTGCGGATGTTGGTTAAAGGCGTGCGCAGCTCGTGGGAGACGTTCGCCACGAACTCGCGGCGCAGATGCTCGGTGCGCCGCTGCTCGGTCACGTCGTGGATGACGGCCAGGACGCCCCCCTGCGTCTCGCCGGAAAACGGGGCGAGAAGCACCATGAGGCTCCGCTCCCCCACCTCCATCTCCCCGTCCACGTAACTCGGCTGCTCGAGCGCGAGCACCTCGTCGAAGAGGCGCAGGCCCGCGAAGAGCTCGCCGTAGGCCGTGTCCGTATCGATGGTGCACCCGAGCATCTCCTCGGCCGCGGGGTTGACGTGGATGACCTTGCCCTCCCAGGAGAAGGCCACCACGCCGTCCGTCATATGGAGAAAGAGCGTGTTGAGCTTGTTGCGCTCGTTTTCCACCGTCTCGAGCGTCTCGCGCAGCACGTCCGCCATGTGGTTGAAGGTGTTCGTAAGGACGCCGATTTCGTCTTTCGAGGCGACCTCTATTTTGTGCGTCAGATCTCCCGCCGCCACGCGCTCCGCGCCGTCCGTCAGTCGTTCGATGGGCGTGATCATGGTTTTCGAGAGAAGGAAGCTTAAAAAAACCGACACGACCAGGCCGAAGAGCATCGCCTCTAGGATAATGAAAAAGAGCTGGTTGTTCAGGCGCTCCACGGTCTGGCGGTTGTCCAGGATGTAGATGATGTAGCTGTTCCCGCCGCCGGAGATGGGAAGCGCCACGTCCATGTAGGACGCGGTGACCTGGCTCTTGTAACCCTCCTGGCCGCCAATCGCCGTAAGGATGTTGAGCGTCATGTCGAGCTTCGCGCCGCCCTCCTCATCGGACCCGGCCAGAAACGCGCCGGTCTTGCCGTCGAGGATATAATAGTTGCGCGTATCCGCGTTGAGGCCCAGAACGCCGGAATTGCTCTCCAGCATGGTCTGGATCTGCACGACGCCGTCCGGCTCCGCCGCCTTGGCCACGAGGTCGCGGTAGAAGCTCTCGTCGCCGAAAACGTCCTGCATCTGCTGATAAAACTCGTCGATGTAGAAGCCGACCACGTTATTCATGAGGAAGGCGCCGACCACGGCCATGAGGGAGACGATCAAAATCAGCATGATCATCACGAGTTTCATATGCAGGCTGCGAAACATGGCTTCCGGCTCCTTTCCTCAGACGTTCCCGGGCTCTCTCTATTCGGATGCGGAGAAATAATAGCCCATGCCGCGGCGCGTCAGGATATGTTTCGGCTCCGCCGCGTTCTGCTCGATCTTTTCGCGCAGGCGGCGCACCGTCACGTCCACCGTGCGCACGTCACCGAAATAGCCGTAGTTCCAGACCTGCTCCATGAGCTCCTCGCGGGAGAAAACCTTTTCCGGCCGCTCGGCGAGAAAGCGCAGCAGGTCGTATTCCCGCTGGGTCAGCTCCACCCGTTCGCCGTCCTTGCGCACCATGCGCGCCTCGAAGTCCAGCTCCAGCGTGCCGAAGACCAGGGCGCCCTGCTCCTCCCCGTCCTGGAACATGTCCGTCCGGCGGATATTCGCCTTCACCCGCGCCATGAGTTCGCGCATGGAGAAGGGCTTTGTGATGTAGTCGTCCGCGCCGAGTTCGAGCCCGAGCACCTTGTCGGCCTCCTCCTCGCGCGCGGTGAGCATGATGATGGGCGTCGTGCGCCGCTCTCCGCGCAGCGTCCTGCAGACTTCGAACCCGTTCATGCGCGGGAGCATGAGGTCCAGGAGGATGAGGTCGGGGTTGTCCTCCCGCGCCAGGCGCAGGCCCGCTTCGCCGTCGTTGGCCTCCCGCACCTCGTAGCCCTCCCGGAGGAGGTTGAAGCGCACGATGTCCACGATGTTCTTTTCATCCTCCACGATGAGGATCGTCTTGCCCATGCCGCCCCTCCCTTCTTATCGCCGCAAGAGCAGACTGGTCTTGAGGACCGCCGCGACGGTCTTGGCGTCGCGCAACTCGTTTCTCAGCGCCATGTCCACCAGCTCGCGGAGCGGAATGCGGCGCAGCCGCAGGATTTCGTCCGGGTCCGGGTGCGCTTTCCCCTGCGTGAGCTCCTGCGCCAGGTAGAGGTGCAGCTCCTCGTCGCAGTACCCCGGGGACGGGAAGATGCTCCCGAGGTCCGTGAGTTTCCCCGGAATGAGCCCCGTCTCCTCCTCGAGCTCCCGCAGCGCGCAGAGGCGGGGCTCCTCGTCCTCCTCGCGTTTCCCCGCCGGGATCTCCAGAAGCGTCCCGGCGATGGGATAGCGGTACTGCGTCACGGTGACGACGTTTCCGTCCTCGTCGAGCGGCACGACCGCCACGCCGCCCGGATGGCGCACGACCTCCCGCTGCGACGTCCGGCCGTTGGGGACCAGCACGTGATCGAACTCGACGCGCACCAGATGGCCCTCGTAGACCACCGCGTGATCGAGCCGCCGTTCCGTCAAATCCATTTTCTGCATCCCGCCCTTTTCTTTTGCATACTTCTTAACAGTATAGCACACGCCGGGCCCCGGCGCCAGTGGGAGATGCCAGTTATTTCAACTTTTCACGCGGCGCCGGCGGCGCTATAATTGGGTGGTAACCGAAAGGAGCTGTCTGTATGACCTACCAGCGCATCGGAGCGCGGCGCATCGCGCTCTTCCTCTCCCGCAGGGAAGCCGAAGAGCGCGGCTTCCCCGATTCCGGCCCGGACGCGGCCACCTCGGGTCTTCTCGCGCGGGACATCCTGCGTCAGGCGGAGATCCCGCTCGACGGCCCGCTCGAGGTCGAGACGTTTCCGGACGCGGCGGGGATCCTGCTCTTCGCCCACGTGAAGCCTCCCGAGCGGCCGGTCTTCGTCTTTCCCGACCTGGAGTCCCTGATCCGCGCGGCCCACGCCCTGCCCCGTCTCCCCGAGAAGGATGCGCTTACATATGCACGCGGCCGGTATTTCCTCGCGCTGCCGCCCGAGGAAAAGGTCGCCGCGTGCTGCCTCTCCGAATTTGCCGAGTCCGCGGCGGACGGGGCGGATGGGGATCCCATCCTCTCCGCCGGCGCGCTCTCCGCCGTGAAAAAATATTTTGCGCCGGCTGTTTCATCGCTTGACAGTCATGATACAATATTCTAGCAACCTGGCAGAGCTGTCCGGAGGTGAGACGCCGTGGAAAAACGCGAGATCAAGGTCCTTGCGAATAACCGCAAGGCGTACCACGACTATTTCATCGAGGATAAGCTGGAGGCCGGCATCGAGCTCTTCGGCACCGAGGTCAAGTCCATGCGCATGGGCCATGTGAACCTCAAGGACGCCTTCTGCACCGTCCGGGACGGGGAGATGTACGTCCACGGGATGCACATTTCGCCCTATGAGAAGGGCAACATCTTTAACCGCGACCCTCTGCGCCCCCGCCGCCTGCTCCTGCACAAGCGGGAGATCATGCGGCTCGGCGCGAGCGTGATGCGGGACGGCTACGCGCTCGTGCCGCTCTCGGCCTATCTCTCCGGTCCGCGCGTGAAGCTGGAGATCGGCCTTGCCAAGGGCAAGAAGCTCTATGACAAGCGCGAGGCCGCCGCGGCGAAGGACGCCAGACGCGAGATGGACCGCACGCTCAAGGCCGGACGGCTCGGTTGACAAAGCGCAGGGAGGAATGCCTCATGCCTCAGAACCCCATCGTCACCATCGAAATGGAAAACGGCGGCGTCATCACCGCCGAGCTCTACCCCATGACCGCGCCCAACACGGTGAACAATTTCATCGCGCTCATCGGGGACGGTTTTTACGACGGATTGATTTTCCACCGCGTCATCCCCGGCTTCATGGTCCAGGGCGGCTGCCCGGAGGGCAGCGGGATGGGCGGCCCGGGCTACTCCATCCGCGGCGAATTTTCCGCCAACGGCTTCAAGAACCCCCTGCTCCACGACCGGGGCGTTTTGTCCATGGCGCGCGCGATGAATCCAAACTCGGCGGGCAGCCAGTTTTTCATCATGGTGGAGAAATCGCCGCATCTGGATGGCCAGTACGCCGCGTTCGGCAAGGTGACATGCGGCATGGAGGTCGTGGACGGCATCGTGAATCAGCC
>DAOPLW010000061.1:0-6620 GCA_035391945.1 Oscillospiraceae bacterium
TCCCCTGCGTTCGTTCCAAAGACGCGTCTCCACCGTGACATCACTCCTTCCCAAAAAAAGCATATCACAGCGGTCCGCCGCATACAATTTTAAGTTATCGCAATTTCCGCCGGAAAGCGCCCTTAATTCTCCGCGGAAGCGTCCATTTCCCGCAAAACGGACAAGAGCCGTCCGCGCGGGCAGAAGATATTCAGCACGTCGAGTAGCGCGTTCGCGCCAAGATTTTCCGGCAGGTCGAGCCGCCGCAGGAGCATGGCGCGGCGCGCGGCGCTGCCCGCTCCTCCCGACAGGCCCAGCGCATAGAGGTCCGCCTTGGTGAGGGGAACCTCCGCCGGCAAAGGCGCGTCTTCGCCAAGAAAGGTCGCCCCCGCCCGGCGCAGGGCCTCCAGCAGCACCGCCGGCGGCATGCCCTCCACGCCGAGCGTCCCCGCCTTGCCGGCGCGCCGCTTGCGGCGTTCCTTCCCGGCGACTTCCGGGATATAGGCGTGCTTCACCTGCTCCTTCGGGAGCGCGGACCTCAGATAATTCCGGATGACGAGGCCCGCCCCGTCGCTGTCGGTGAGGACGACGAGTCCTCGTTCGCGCGCGAGACGGCGCAGAAGCTTCAGTTTTTCCCCGTCCGAAAAGATGCCGAAGCCGGACGTCTCGAGGATCGTCGCATCCACCACCTGCGCGAGAGCATTTCTGTCGTAACGGCCCTCCACAAGCAGGATCTCCTTCACTCCGGGCTTTCCCATCTACGCCGAAAGCTCCGCGAGAAGCGCGGTGAGAAGCGCGGCGGAATCCTGCCCCGTGCTCTTCATCGCCAGGTCCGTCTCCGCGCAGCGGCGCACCGCCCTGCGGCACCAGGGCAGCGTCCGGCGCTTCGCGCCGCGCAGAAGCGTCTGCGCCGCGTAGGACGATCGCATGTCCCAGAGCTTCATCAGATACGGCGCCCCCTTCCCCGCCTCGACGGCCAGCCGGGCGCTGTAGAGCTGCCGGAGCTGCCGGCCCAGGACGGCCAGGAGCATGATCGGCTCCTCCTGCATCCGCAGAAGGTCCCCCAGCACCGATGCCGCGCGGTCGAAATCCTCCGCCATCACCGCGTCGGTGAGCGCGAAGACCCGCGCCTCGAGGACCGGGTCCGCCACGGCTTCGATATCCCCCCGGGTGACCGCGCGGCCCTTGGCATAGGCGCCGATCTTGCCGATCTGCGAGACGAGGTTCGTCATGAGCGCCCCGCAGTAAAAAATGAGGTACTCCGCCTCTGCGCCGCCGATCTCCCTGCCGACGGCCGCGAACCGGCGGCGGATCCAGCGCACGAGGTCGCCCTTCGCCTGTTCGGCGAAGCGCACCGCCTGCGCGTGGTCCCGGAGATAGGCACCCAGCTTCGTGCGCCCGTCGCTCTTATAGGGGACGGCGTCGAAGACGAAGACCAGGCAGCAGAAGTCCGGCAGGTCCGATAGGATGTGCAAAAGCGCCTCGCGGTCCGCCTCCCCCGCTTTGAAGGGGTCATAGTCCCAGACCTCCACGAGCGTGCGCTCACTCATCATGGGAAGCGCGTCCACCGCCTCGAAAAGCGACTGCATCGAGAGCTTCTTCTCGCCGAAGCGGTGGTGGTTGAAGGCCTCCATCCCCTCCGGCACCAGCGCGCGGCGCAGCTCGCCGAGATAATGATCGCGCAGATAGACCTCCTCGCCGTAAAAGAGATAAAGGCTGCCCGCCGTTCCCGCCGCCAGGTCTTTTTTCAGTTTTTCATAAGCCGCGCTATCCTGTTTGCCTCCGGCAGCCATGTTTTTCACCTCGTCCGTATCGTTACCGTGCCGTTTTCGTCCGTCCGGTAGACGGCGCAGCCGGCCTCCGCCAGCCGCAGCAGCGTCGCCCCGTTCGGGTGCCCGTAGGAATTGTCCGCGCCGACGGAAATGACCGCCGTCTCCGGTTTGAGCGCCTCGAGAAGCTCCGCCGTCGTGGACGTGCGCGAGCCGTGGTGCCCCACCACGAGAAGCTCGATGTCCGGCAGGTCCATTCTCTCCAGAAGCAGCCGCTCCACCTCGCCGCCCATGTCGCCGGTGATGAGCGCGTCGTAGTCCCCCGCCGTACAGAGGACCGAGAGGCCCCGCTCGTTCTCGTCCCCGCCGCCCAGCGGCGGGCAGACCGTAAGCGAGGCTTCGCCCAGCGGGAAGACGGTGATTTCATCGATCCAGTATACCGCGCTTCCCTCCTCCCGCGCAAGGGCGAGAACATCCCCGGCTTCGTTCTCGAGGCCTACGGGCAGCGCGACGGCCACGACGTCCATCCGCGCGAAGAGCTCCGCGACGCCGTTCGTGTGGTCGCTGTGGAAATGCGTGAGGAGCAGGAGGTCGACTGTTCCCTCGCCGACGCCTGCAAGCGTGTCAGCCGCCGTGTCGCCCGCGTTTTCGGCGGCGCTCCCGCCGCAGTCGACGACCGCGCATGCGCCCTGGGAAGTCAGCGCCACGCTCTGCCCCTGCCCCACGTCCAGCACCCGCACGGTGAGCGCGGCATAGCGCTCCGCGCCCCAGGAGAGCGCGAGGGCAAGCGCGAGGGCGCATGCGGCGCACAGAAGCGGCGGCCAGACGGGCGGCATGCGGCGGCGCGGGGCGCGGCGCGGCCAGAAGATCCAGACGAGAAGGAGCGCATAGCACAACACGAGCCACGCGGCATAGTATGCGTTCGCCAGGTCCAGCGCCGCGAACGTGAGGCCGCCCAGCTTCCCAACGATCCAGGAGAGCGCGCCGGCAAAGACGCCGGTCGGCGCCGCGAGGAAGCGCCCGAGCGGCAGCCAGACGGCGGCCGCCGCGCCGGTCACAAGCCCGAGCGCGAAGGTCGCCGCAAAAAGCCAGAGGAGCAGCAGGTTCGCCAGAATACCCACGAGGGAAAAATAGCCGAAGTAGAGCGCCACGAGCGGCGTTGCGAAAAGCATCGCGCCGAGCGTCAGGGCAAGGGTCGAGGCAAGCCAGTTCATCGCTCCCCGCGAAAGATCCGGACGCAGGCCGCTCCCGCGCGGCTTCGGGAGATGCGGGCGGACATGGCCGTAAATCGGCGCGGAAACGAGCAGGATCCCCGCCGTGGCGGCGAAGGAGAGCTGGAAGCCGACGCCCGCGGCGGCGCAGGGGTTCACCAGCAAAATGAGGAGCGCCGCAGCGGAAAGCTCGGTCGGGCCGTCCCCCTCGCGGCCGACAAGCGGCGCCACGAGGAAGCACAGGTTCATCACCACCGCGCGGCTCGCGGAGGGCGGAAAGCCCGCCATGCCGGCAAAAAGGATCGCCAGCGGGATGCAGATGAGCGCGGTGCGACGCTTATGGCGGCCGAGCGCGAAGGCCAGCATCCAGATAAGGAAGCAGACATGCAGCCCTGAGACGGACATCACGTGCGCCAGGCCGCTGCGCGCGAAAGCGCTCTCCGTCTCGTCCGTGAGCGCGCCGCGGTCGCCCAGGACCAGCGCCTCCGTGAGCGCGGAGGCGTCCTCCCCCAACACCGCTTCCAGTCCCGTTTTGAGGAGATGGGCCGACTCGGCGGGGAGATAGCGCAGCGGGAGGGCCGCCCGCGGCTCCACCTCGCAGCCGCCGTCGGCATAGCCGCGCAGGAACACGCCGCGGGCGGCGTAGTAGGCCCCTTCCGCGCGGTAGAGGCGGAGCGTGAGCGTGACCGTATCGCCGGGTCTTATCTCCGGGCCGTCGCCCCGGAGGAAAACCAATACGCGGCAGGCGCGGCCGTCCTCCCCGCGCAGCAGCGCGTCCAGCCAGCGGCCGTTTTCGGTCTCCGCCGGATAGTCGCGGGCGGTGAGGACCACTTCGCCCTCATAGCCCGCGTGCGCGGCTGCGGGCCGGACGACCAGCGCGTCGTAGCCGAAGCACCAGAAAAAACCCACGGCGAGCCCTGCGGCCGCGAGAAACGCCCGCAGCCGCGCGTCCCCGCGCCGGAGCAGGCCGAAAAAGCCAAGCGCCGCGCCCAACGCGGCCAAATAGGGCAGCCAGGTCTCCGGCACGAAATACCAGGAGAGGAGCGCCGCTGCGGCAAAGCCGGCGGCGAACGTCAGGAGCTTACGCATGGGACCGCAGCCCCCCGACTCCGGAAATTCGCATACCGCCGCCTCCCCCATGCAATCGCCTGCCGCCGTTTCCGCAGTTTCTTTATTCTACCATCCGCCGGAAGATTTGTCCATGTCTCCCGCAACGCAGGAAATCCGCCATACTGGTTTACATAATGAAAAAGTCCCCCGGGAGGAACTCTCCCGGGGGACCGCGGCGATCAGCCCGGCGGCCAGGTCATGTCGCGCCCGGCAAGCACATGGAAATGCAGGTGCGGCACGGACTGCTGCGCCTGCTCCCCGACGTTGGAGACGACGCGGAAGCCTCTCTCCAGCTTCATCTCCCCCGCCAGGCGCGCGATGACTTCGAAGATGTGCGAGACGACGGCGGAATTTTCCGCCGTCACGGCGGCCGCCGAGGGGATGTGCGCTTTCGGGATCACCAGAAAGTGGGTCGGCGCCTGCGGGGCAATGTCGTAAAAGGCGTAACAGACCTCGTCCTCGTACACCTTCTTCGACGGGATCTCCCCCGCCGCGATCTTACAAAAGAGACAATCGGACATGGAAAAACCTCCTTTTTATCGTCTCCGGCCAGGGCTGTCCGCCTGAAACGGCCCGTACGGAAGCGCCCGCGCGCCGGAAACCCCGGCGCCGCGCGCTTTTTCACTTCGCTTTCGACGCCACGAAGCCTTCCACCGCGGCAAGCGCTTCGGCGAGCTTCGAGACGTCCTTTCCCCCGCCCATGGCGGAATCCGGCTTGCCGCCGCCGCTGCCGCCGGCGACGGCCGTGACGGCGCGGATGACCTCGCCCGCCCGGACGCCCTTTCCGACGGCCTGCTTCCCGGAGACGGCGAGAAACGTGATCTTCCCGTCCTTCACCGAGGCCAGGACGGCCACCACCCCGGGTTCCTTGTCGCGCAGGAAGTCGCCCGTCCGGCGCATGGCGTCCGCGTCCGGTTCGCCCGGGAGGGCCGCGGAGACGACTTTGAGTCCCCCGACGTCCTTCGCGCCGCGCAGAAGTCCCTCGGCGTCCCCGAGGAGCGATTTTGCCTTGAAGGCGTCCACCTCGCGGCGCAGGTCGTGAAGCTCCTGCAGCTGCGCGCGGACGCGGCCCGGAAGCTCGTCCGGTTTCGTTTTCAGCGTCCCCGCGGCCTCCTGCAGCGCCGCGCGGGTACGCTCCATCTCCTCCAGGCACAGCTTCCCCGTGACCGCCTCGATGCGGCGCACGCCGGAGGCGACGGAGAACTCGCTCTCGATGGCAAAAGCGCCCACCTTGGCGGTGTTGTCCAGGTGCGTGCCGCCGCAGAACTCGACCGAATATCCCCCGCCCATGTCCACGACGCGCACGACGTCGCCGTATTTCTCGCCGAAGAGGGCGATGGCGCCGCGCTTCTTCGCCTCCCCGATGGGAAGCTCCTCCACCCTGACGCCGTAGCCTTCCAGGACGGCCTCGTTCACCATGGTCTCCACCTGCGCGAGTTCCTCGGCGGTCATCGCCGCGAAGTGCGTGAAATCGAAGCGCAGGCGGTCCGGCTCCACAAGGGAACCGGCCTGGTGCACGTGCTCGCCCAGAACGGCGCGAAGCGCCCTGTCCAGAAGGTGCGTGGCGCTGTGCGCGCGCATGATCGCGCGGCGGCGCCCGGCGTCGACGGCGGCGGAAACGGTGTCGCCCACGTTCAGGCGGCCCTGCTTCAACACGCCGTGGTGCAGAAACTTACCGCCCTTGGTCTTCTGGACGTTTTTCACCTCGAAGACGCTCTCTCCCCTGGAGATCGTGCCGTGGTCGGCCACCTGGCCGCCCATCTCGGCGTAGAACGGGGTCCGGTCGAGGACCACGACGGCCTCCTTGCCGGCGGTGAGCGCGGAGCTTAGCTCCCCGTCCTCCAGCATGGCGAGGACCTCGCCGGTCCCGGTGAGCGATTCGTAGCCGGTAAACGCCGTAGGGGCGGCATCCAGCCCCAGGTCGACGCTCGCCCAGCCGAGATCGCCCATCGCGGCCCGGTCGGCGCGGGCGCGGGCGCGCTGCTCCTCCATGAGGCCGTGGAACGAAGCCTGGTCGACGGCCATGCCCTCTTCCTCCAGCATCTCGACCGTCAGGTCGATGGGAAAGCCGTAGGTGTCGTAGAGCCGGAAAGCGTCCGCGCCGGAGAAGACGGCCTCGCCCTTTTTCTTATGGTCCCCGAGCATCTCGGTGAAGATCTTCATGCCCGCGTCGATGGTGCGCGCGAAGTTCTCCTCCTCGGTGCGGATGACCTTGGTGATGTACGCCTGCTTCTCCACAAGGTCCGGGTAGGCGTTCCGGTTCTCGCTTATGACCGTGTCGCAGACCTCGAAAAGGAACGGCTCGTTCACGCCCAGGAGCTTGCCGTGGCGCGCGGCGCGCCGCAGCAGGCGGCGGAGCACGTAGCCGCGTCCCTCGTTGGACGGGAGCACGCCGTCGCAGATCATCATGGTCGCCGAGCGGATGTGGTCGGTGATGACGCGCAGGGATACGTCGGTCTTATGGCTCTGCCCGTAGCGCGCGCGGGTGATCTCGCTCACCTTGTTCGTGATGTTCATGACGGTGTCCACGTCAAAGAGGGAATTGACTTCC
>DAOPLW010000062.1:0-6583 GCA_035391945.1 Oscillospiraceae bacterium
GGGCGGGAAAATAGGCTTGCAATTTCGTCCGGCGGGTGCTACAATAGCTTGGCATCCGCCGGAGATATGCGCCCGTGGCTCAATGGATAGAGCATCAGATTCCGGTTCTGAGGGTTGGGGGTTCGAGTCCCTTCGGGCGTGCCAGGAAAAACAGCATGCAGGAATTTGAAATCTGCATGTTGTTTTTTATAAGCCGCAGTAGACCGCGGTCTACTGCCCGCCCCGGCCCCGGCGGCCGGGCCCTTCCCGCGGGCGCGCCCTTTCCGAAAATGCGCCGCGCCTGCCGCAGGTTCTTCCGGGATCCGCGGCGGCCGCCGCGTAAGAGTATGGCAAGCAGAGAGGAGAAAAACAGATGAATCCCTTCTATGTTCCCCTGAGTATCGCGGTCGGCGTGGCGGCCGGCTTTCTCAACGTGGTCGCGGGCGGCGGATCGCTCATCGCGATGCCGGTCCTGATCTTTCTGGGCCTCCCTTCCGCGGTGGCAAACGGTACCAACCGCGTGGCGCTCATGGCGCAGAACACCGTGGCAGTCATGAATTTTCGCAGAAAAGGATACTTTGACTGGAAGCTCGGCCTCACGCTCGCCGTCCCGGCCGCGATCGGGTCGATGGTCGGCTCCAGCATCGCCGTCTCCCTGCCCGACGAGATTTTCAACAAAGTCCTCGCGGTCGTGATGGTGGTCGTCCTGATTCTGACCATCTGGAACCCGCAGAAGAAGCTGAAGGGCAACAAAGAAACCCTCACCGGCAGGGATAAGGTCATTGGCGCAATCGTCTTCTTCTGCGTGGGCGTCTACGGCGGCTTTATCCAGGCCGGCGTCGGCTTTATCATCATCGCGGCCCTCACGCTGCTCACCGGATATTCGCTCGTCAAGGTCAACAGCCTCAAGGTTTTCGTCATCGCCATCTACACAATCTCTTCCCTGATTGTTTTTATCGTGAACGGAAAGGTCAACTGGATCATCGGTTTGAGCCTCGCCGTCGGGAACAGCCTCGGGGCCTATCTGGGGAGCAACTTCGCCGTGAACAAGGGCGACAAGTGGATCAAGGTCATTCTCGTCATCGCCGTTGTGGCCATGTCGCTGAAACTGCTGGGCGTCTTCAGCCTCTGATTGCCAAGCCTGCGTTCCCGGAACCGGGCGTGCCCGTACATAAGAAAAGTGTGGCATGCAAAACGGCATGCCGGGTTTCGCCCCGGCATGCCGTTTTCTGTTCCTGCCTCCCGATATGAGCAGCGCGCCGCCGCTTCAGTCCGGCATCTGGAAGATCTCCTCCACGGTCGTTCCCAGCAGCCTCGCCAGCCGCATGGCCAGAAGCAGCGTCGGATTGTACTTGTCGTTTTCGATGGCGATGACGGTCTGCCTCGTGACGCCCAGCGCGACCGCCACATCCTCCTGCCGCAGTCCCATCGCCTTGCGCAGTTCCCGGATTTTGTTTTTCATGGGGCCGCCCTTATCCTTCCGCGAGGAAGAGGAGGACGCCGAAGCCAAGGACGCAAACGACGGCTGCGGCGGCGTACCACACGATCGCTCGCCTCCCGCGCCCATCCCCCATTCTCCATTTGAAAATCTGCATGAGGGAGAGATAGACCGCGTTCTGCGCAATGAGAAGATAGAGCGGCAGTGTCACGGCCCCGGTCCTGACAAAATCGGAAACGCCCCACACGAAAAGGGCAATCACGGTGAAAAGCCACGCCCACCGGAGCGATTCCAGCGAAATCTTCATCTCCATTTCGTCCATCTTCCGCATTGTGCAAGCCCCCCCAAATGTAAAATCTTTTTAACATCATCAGCGTAGCATACCGCCCTTAAAATGTCAATAACTTTTTACATTTTATAAGGAGGAGCTTCCCGGCACGCCGGACAGGCCGCGCCCGCGGCCATGCGAAACGCCGCCCGGAGAAATCCCCGGGCGGCGTTTATGATTACCGTTCCTCCAGGAGCTTGTTGAGCTCGTGCATGAAGGTGTTGATGTCCTTGAACTGGCGGTAGACGGAGGCGAAGCGCACATAGGCGACCTCGTCCACCTCCTTGAGCTTCTCCATGACCATCTCGCCGATATCCGAGGCTTTGACTTCCCGTTCCAGCGAATTCTGGAGCTCCTGCTCGATCTCGTCGGTCTTCTGCTCCAGGGTCGTCACGGGGACCGGCCGCTTCTCGCAGGCGCGGATCATGCCGTTTAGGACCTTCTGGCGGGAGAAGCTCTGGCGGCTGCCATCCTTCTTGATGACCATAAGCGGCAGGCTCTCCACCGTCTCGTATGTCGTAAACCGCCGCTGGCACGTCAGGCATTCGCGGCGGCGCCGGATGCTGACTCCCTCGTCGGCCGGTCTCGAGTCCACGACCTTACTCTCCGGGTTCCCGCAAAAGGGACATCTCATTGGCGCCGCACTCCTTCCGCTTGTCCTCTCTGAACTCTGATTGTAACACAACTCCTTGTGGCTTGTACAGAGGAACCGCGTTCTTTTATACAAAATCTTTTGGCGGCAGGACCGGCGCGCCGCCGTCGTCGAAGGCGAAGACCGCGCACCGCCGTCCGCGCAGACGCCCCACCCGCGCAAGGCAGAAGAGCGCGATGAGCGGGAACTCCTCCCCGCCGAAAGGCAGGGCAAGAAGCGTGACGCGTCCCTGCCGCCGCACGAGGGCGCCTTCCGCGGCGCCCGGCGCGGCGAGATACTCCCGCAGCACCGTGTCCGACGTCAGACGGGCCGGCTCCGCCTCGGCGCGCCAGGCGCTCCCCGGCGCGCCGCCGCTCTCGAAAGGAAAGGATAAAACGGCCCGCGCACGCCGCACGGGCAGGGCTCCCGCGCGCTTGAGCAGGCTTTTCTCGCAGCTCCGGCGCAGGAAGAGGCCGCCCTCCCCGTCCGGAAGGAGCGTCCCCATGTCGAACATGCCCTCGTCGCCGTAAAGCTGCGCGCGGTAGAGGCCCTCGCCGCCGTCCCTGCAGCGCGCGTGCAGATGCACGAGCCCCCCGTCTTCCCGGATGGCGAGGGTGCCCGCGGGCATATGCTCCATGGTAAGGGAAATCACCTGCTCCTCCATGTTTACGATCCCTCCTCTCCGCCGCGCTTCAGGACGCGAAACGGCCATGAACCGGGGGTTTACAGATTGCGCGCGGACCGCGGCCGCCCGCAGGGCGGGCGGCGCGCACCGGCGGCAATCGGGGAATCCGGAATCCGCCGGGACGCTTTCCTCCGCCGCGGCGCGGCGAGCGCCCGGGAAAGCTTGGTATTTTCGTCTGGAATTTTTGGAAGGCCTGTGCTAATATAGTAGAGTCAGGGACGTTTTCCCGCCCTTCTTCTTCCCTATGCGCATCCGGCGGGCAATATGACGCGCCCCCTCGGAGGGATTCTCTTGAGCTATCTGATGTCCGCCTTTCTCGGGTTCGTACAGGGCGTCACGGAGTTTCTGCCCGTCTCGAGCTCCGGCCACCTCGCGCTCCTTCAGACCTTTCTCGGCGTGCAGGGTCCGGAGACCATGGGTCTGCTCTTCGACGTGCTGCTGCACCTGGGTACGTTCGTATCCGTTTGCATCGTCTACCGGCGCGACATCGCGGAGATGATCGCGGAGTTTTTCCGCGGCATCGCCGCTCTCTCCTCCCGCCGGAGATACGGCGGCCGCCCGCCCGAGGCACGGCGGCTGGTCTTCCTCATTATCGTCGCCACGCTCCCGCTTCTGGTCATCGTAAAGTTCAAGGATTCTGTGGAATCCCTCGGCAGCAACACTTTCTTTATCGGCTGCGCGCTGATCGTGACGGGTCTTCTGCTCTTCTTCTCCGACCGCGCGGCGCGCGGCCGCAAGACCCCGCGAAACGCCACCGTCGGGGACGCGGTTTTTGTCGGCTGCGCGCAGGCGCTGGCCGTGGTGCCCGGCCTCTCCCGCTCCGGAACGACCATCGCCGCCGGACTCACGCGCGGCTTTGACCGGCCCTTCGCGGTGCGCTTCTCCTTCCTGCTCTCCCTGCCGGCCATCCTCGGCGCGAACATTCTGACGGTGAAGGAAGCCGTCGACGCGGGCATCGACGTCTCGCTTCTGCCCGTCTACGCCGTCGGCATGGTCGTCGCCATGCTCGCCGGTCTTCTCGCCATCCGGCTCGTGCGCCTGCTCATGCAAAAGGGCAAATTCGGCTCCTTTGCTTACTATTGCTGGTTTGTGGGCATCGTCTCCATCGCCGCGACACTGCTTCTGGAAAGGACGTGATCCCTTGGCCGCGACCAAAAAGCCCGCCGGAAGATCTTCCGCAGCACGCAAAAAAGCCCCGGCTAAAAATACGGGGAAAAAGAGTGCCCCGCCCGTCCGGCGCGAGGTCTGGGCCGTCGTGCTCCTGCTCCTGGCCCTCTTCTCGTTTTTGGGGTATCTCAATATCCACGCGATTTTTATCGACGCGTTCTGCGGTGTCCTGAAGGGACTCTTCGGCTACGGCTTCTATCTCGTGCCGCCGTTCTTTCTCTGGGGCAGCGTCATTCTCGCGTTCCACCGGGGCCGCCCCGTGCGGCTCCGTCTCGCCGCCGCGCTGCTTCTGCCCGTGGTGGGCGGCGCGCTGCTGCATATTTACCTGTGCGGGATCGATTTTACCGGGGTGGACAAGCTTCTTGAAAGCCTCTACGACAGCGGGCTGACGCTCACGAGCGGCGGCGTGGTCTGCGGCGGCCTCTCCCTCGCGTGCGTGGCCGTCTTCAGCCGCGTCGGAACGACGATTCTCCTTGTCGTGGGCGCGCTCCTCCTTCTGATGACCGCGGCGGCCAAATCGCCCGTGGACATTTACGACACCGTCCGCAACCGTCCCCCGCGCGCCGAATACGACCCGGAGGACTTTCCGCCCGAGGGCGAGCCGCTCTTCCCCTCCCGCAGGGGCTCCGTACGCGCGCCGGCCGAGTTCGACCTGCCCGTGGACGATCCCCGCGCGGCGGGAAAACCCAGGCCGGCGCGGCCCGCGGCGCCGGCGCCGGACCCCGCCCGGCCGACGCCTCCGGAGCCGATCCTGGACGATTTTTCCCTCTCTCGCGAGTCGTCCATGCCGCCCGTGACGCGCGAGCCGGCCGTTGGGAAGGACGGCGCGCCCGGAAAGCTGAAGCCCGGTGAAGCGGCCGCCGAAGCGGCCGCCGTGGCGCAGGACATCGCGCAGAGTCTCGGGCAGGCGCCCCCGCCCGCCTATCAGTATCCGCCGCTTTCCCTTCTGGACGAAGGTCCCCGCTCCCGCGTGGATGGCACCGGCGAGGTGCGGCAGAACCAGTCCCGCCTGGAGGACACGCTTCATAGCTTCGGGATCGACGCGGCGATCGTGAACGTGGTGCGCGGCCCGACGGTCACGCGCTACGAACTGGAGCTCGACCGCGGGGTGAAACTCAACAAGCTCACGAACCTCTCCGACGATATCGCGCTCTCGCTGGGCGCGCAGGGCGTGCGCATCGCGCCCATCCCGGGGCAGATCTCCCTGGTCGGCATCGAGGTGCCCAACAAGCTCGTGAGCGCGGTGCCCGTCAGGGACGTGCTCGACTCCCCCGCCTTCCGCTCCCATTCCTCCAAGGTGGCCTTCGCCATCGGCAAGGACATCTCCGGGGCCGCCATCGTGGGGAATATCGCCAAGCTTCCGCACATGCTCATCGCCGGCACCACGGGCAGCGGCAAATCCGTCTGCATGAACTCCCTCATCGTGAGCCTGCTCTACAAGGCGACGCCCGAGGAGGTCCGCATGATCATGATCGACCCGAAAATGGTTGAGCTGGGCGGCTACAACGGCATCCCGCATCTCCTCATCCCGGTCGTGACCGACCCGAAGAAGGCCGCCGGCGCCCTCCAGTGGGGCGTGACGGAGATGATGCGGCGCTACCGCACCTTCTCCGAGGTGGGCGTCAAGGATCTGGAGGGCTATAACGCCTACGCCGTGAAGGCGAAGGACGAGGAGCGTCAGACGATGCCGCAGGTCGTGGTCATCATCGACGAGCTCGCGGACCTCATGCTCGCGGCCGCCAAGGACGTGGAGGAATCCGTCTGCCGCATCGCCCAGATGGGCCGCGCGGCGGGCGTGCACCTGATCATCGCCACGCAGCGTCCGTCCGCGGATGTCATCACCGGCCTCATGAAGGCCAACATCCCCTCGCGCATCGCCTTCGCGGTGGCCTCCGCGATGGAGTCGCGCATCATTCTGGACAACACCGGCGCGGAGAAGCTCGTGGGCCGCGGCGACATGCTCTACTTCCCGCTCGGCTCCGGCAAGCCTCTGCGCGTGCAGGGCTGCCTCATCTCCCCCGAGGAGATCGAGCGCGTCGTGAAGTTCGTCAAGGAGGCGGGCGAGGCACAATACGAGGAGGACGTCATCCGTCAGGTGGACGAGAACGCCCGCGAGAAGGAGAAGGGATCGCCCGCCGCGTCCTCCTCCTCCGGGGGCGACTCTCTCTTTTCCGGCGGGGACGAACTCCTGCCCGCCGCCATCGACGTGGTCATGGACACGGGGCAGGCCTCGGTCTCCATGCTCCAGCGCCGGCTGAAACTCGGCTACGCCCGCGCGGCGCGGATCGTGGACGAGATGGAGGAGCGCGGCATCGTCGGACCCTTCGAGGGCTCGAAACCCCGCCAGCTTCTCAT
>DAOPLW010000063.1:0-6490 GCA_035391945.1 Oscillospiraceae bacterium
CCCTTCCACACGGTCTTCATCCACGGCCTTGTCCGCGACGAAGCGGGCCGCAAGATGAGCAAGTCCCTCGGCAACGGCATCGACCCTCTGGAGATGGCGGACCGCTACGGTGCGGACGCGCTGCGCTTCAACCTCATTTCCGGCGTTTCGCCCGGCAACGACATGCGCTTCTACGTGGAGCGCTGCGAGGCCATGCGGAACTTTTCCAACAAGCTCTGGAACGCCTCACGGTTCGTCCTCATGAACCTGACCGTCTCGGACTGCTCGCTCCCGGAGACGATCGGGACCGAGGACAAGTGGATTCTCTCCAAACTCAACGATCTCGTCGCCGAGGTGACGGACAACCTCGAGCGCTACGAGCTGGGCGTCGCCGCGTCGAAAATCTACGACTTCATCTGGAGCCAGTACTGCGACTGGTATATCGAACTCACCAAAAGCCGCCTCCAGAGCGGCGACGCGGCCGCGTCGGCCCAGGCGCAGCGCGTGCTGTGCCACGTCCTTACCGAGACCCTGAAGCTGCTGCACCCCTTCATGCCCTTCGTCACGGAGGAGATCTGGCAGGCGCTCCCGCACGAGGGCGATTTCCTCATGCTGCAGAAGTGGCCGGCGTACGACCCGGCGCTCTCCTTCCCGGAGGAGGCCGCCGACATGGAGCGCGTCATGGAGGCCATCCGCGCGGTGCGCAACCGCCGCGCGGAGCTGAATGTCCCGCCTTCCAGGAAAGCCGCGCTCACCATCGTCTCCGCGCAGCCGGAGGCCTACCGGGCCGGCGAGGCCTTCATCGCACGGCTGGCCTACGCCTCCCGCGTGACGGTCACGGAGGAGATTCCGGCGGACACGAAGGGACTCGCCTCCGCCGTTACGCACGACGCGCGGCTGTACCTGCCGCTCGCGGAGCTCGTGGACGTCGAAGCGGAGAGGGCGCGCATCCAGAAGGAACGCGCGAAGACGCAGGCGGACCTCGGGAAGCTGGAAGCCAAGCTGAATAACCCCGGCTTTACGCAAAAGGCGCCGGCTTCCGTCGTCGCCGCGGAGACGGAGCGCGCGGAGAAACTCCGGTCGCTTCTCGCCAAACTCGATGAAAGCGAAGCGGAACTGGGCTGATATGAACTGCAACGAAGCGATCGAATATATCCACTCCGTGCCGCGCTTCCCGAAGAAGACGAACCTCTTGCGCATCACGGCGCTCATGGCCCGTCTGGGGAATCCGCAGGAGAAGCTGAATTTCGTGCACATCGCCGGGACGAACGGGAAGGGGAGCACCGCGGCCATGACCGCGGACGTCCTTTCCGCCTCCGGTTACCGGACGGGGCTTTTCACCTCGCCCTATCTCGAGCATTTCCGCGAGCGATTCCAGATCGACCGGGTGCCCATCGCGCCGGAGCGGCTCGCCGCGCTCACGGAGCGTGTGAAGGGCGCGGCCGACCGGATGACGGCGGACTCGCTGCCGCATCCGAACGAATTCGAGCTCGTGACGGCGGTGGCCATGCTCTTTTTCCTTGAGGAAGGGTGCGACTACGTGGTGCTGGAGGTCGGACTCGGCGGGCGCTTCGACGCGACGAACGTCATACCGCCGCCCCTCGCCGCAGCGATCACGGAGATCTCCTACGACCACACGGGCATCCTCGGCAGTACGCTTTACGAGATCGCGGGGGAGAAGGCCGGCATCCTCAAGACGGGCAGCCGCGCGGTCCTGAGCCCCGGGCAGGCCCCGGAGGCGGCCGAGCGCATCCGCGCGATCTGCCGGGAGCGGGGCGTGCCCCTCGTGGAGCCTGATACGGGGGCCTGCCGCATCACCGCGCGGGGCGACTTCGGCAGCCGGTTTCTTTATCGGGGCGAGGCCTACGAACTGCCGCTTCTGGGAAGCCACCAGGTGCGAAACGCGCTCACCGTGATCGAGATCCTGAATCTGCTGCGTCAGGCGGGCGTAACCATCCCGCAGGAGGCGGCGAGACGCGCGATCGCGCGGGTGAAATGGCCGGGCCGCATGGAGCTCCTGCGCCGCGCGCCGGACGTCCTGCTCGACGCCGCCCACAACCCGGGCGGCATCGACGCGCTCTGCCGCGCGCTTAGCGAGCATTTTCCCGGGAAACGTCAGGTGACCGTCATGGGCATGATGCGCGACAAGGACTACGAGTCCTGCATCACCGAGATGGCGCTGCGCAGCCGGCTCTTCATCGCCACCGAGCCGCCGGAGCCGGGGCGCGCGCTATGCGCCTGCGACGCCGCCGAGGTGGCCGCGCGGAGCGCGGGGGAGACGGTCTGCGAGGCTTCTCTCAGGGCGGCGGTTTCGATGGGCCTCGCCGCGGTCCGGAAGGACGAGCTCCTCGTCGTCTGCGGGTCGATCCCGCTCATCGGGGAGGCCAGGACTTTCCTCGGCCCGTCCGAATAAGCGACAAAAAGTGCATGGCCGCTGGAATATAATGGCCGCAAACAGGGAAACCTGTTTGCGGCCATTATTTTACGTAAGGGGGTCAGGCGATGGAACTAAACTGCAAGACCGTGGAGCGGGAACTGACCGTTTCGCTTTCGGGGGAACTGGACCACCACGGCGCGCGGGAGGCGATCCGAACCATCGAGCGGGCCGTCGAGTGCAACCTGCCGCGGCGTATGGTGCTCGATCTCTCCCGCGTGAGCTTTATGGATTCCTCCGGCATCGCTGTGCTGCTGCGCGGCTATCGGCGCGTCACGGAGACGGGTGGAACGTTCCGGGTCGTGGGCGTGCCCGACCAGGCGCGCCGCGTGCTGGATGCCGCCGGCGTCGGCAAGCTGATCGACATAAGTTGACATAAAAAGGAGCGGTACATATGAAAACGAAGGCCGAAAACGAGGTCGTTTTCCAGTTCCCCAGCCATTCGGTAAACGAGGGCTTCGCCCGCACCGCCGTCGCCTGCTTCACGGCGCAGATGGACCCGACCCTCGCGGAGGTGGGCGACATCAAGACCGCCGTCAGCGAGGCGGTCACAAACGCGATCCTGCACGCGTACCCCGACGTGATCGGGGAGGTCTCCGTCCGGGTGCGGCGGCTGCCGGGGAACGTGGCGGAAATCACGGTGCGCGACTGGGGCGTCGGCATCCAGGACGTGGAACAGGCAAGAAAACCGCTCTATACCACCGGAAACGAGGAGCGCAGCGGCATGGGATTTACCATCATGGAGAGCTTCACCGACACCCTGCGCATCCGTTCGCGCGTGGGGAAGGGCACGACCGTCGTCATGAAGAAGAAAATTACGGGAAAATGATTGCAGAACGGGATTCCTTACTGCTGGCGGCACAGGAGGGCGACGAGGAGGCCTGCGCGCGCATGCTCGATGAGAACAGCGGGCTCATCTGGAGCGTCGCGCGGCGCTACTTCGGCCGGGGCGTGGACGGCGAGGACCTCTACCAGCTCGGCTGCCTCGGCTTCCTCAAGGCCGTGCGCGGCTTCAACCCTGCGCTGGGCAACCAGTTTTCCACCTATGCGGTGCCGAAGATCGCGGGGGAGATCCGCCGCTTCCTGCGGGACGACGGGCCGGTCAAGGTCAGCCGCACCATCAAGGAGCGCGCCGTGCTCCTGCGCGGCGCGCGGGAGCGGCTGTGCCATGCCCTCGGGCGCGAACCGACGCTGTCGGAACTCGCCGGGGAGACGGGCCTCACGGCCGAGGACATCGCCGCGGCAGACCTTGCCGTAGCGCCGACGGCGTCGCTGCAGGCGGAGAGCGGCGAGAACGGCGGCACGCTCGAGGCGTTTCTCGGCAGCGAGGGCATCGAGGAGAAAATCGTCGAACGCATCGCCCTGCGCCAGGCCATCGAGCGCCTGCCGGACCAGGAAAAGGAGACGATCTTCCTGCGCTTTTACAAGAACCTCACGCAGGAGCGCGCCGCGCGGGTCCTGGGCGTGTCGCAGGTCCAGGTGTCGCGGCTGGAGCGGCGGGCCGTAACGAAACTGCGGCGTTTTCTGGAGGAAGAGGCGCGCTAGCCTCCCCCTGAAACTCCGTCATGCAGGCCCAGTAGCGCTTGGGCATATGGGTCATGCGGCACTTCGGATTGTACCGCTCCGTAATCGCCACCGTGTCGTAGAAATTCCGCCAGAGACGGCGGTAAGCCGCCTCCCTCGCGTCCGGCGCTGCCATCCGGAATTCCTCCAGGGGCAGAATCGCCCAGCGGCCGGGCTCCGAAACGCACGCCTCGCGGTGCGTGCGGTCGTAGATCAAAAACCGCTCGCGGGGCAACCGCGCGCGGAAATGCGGCGCGAGATAGGGCAGGACGCGGTTTTTCGGTTCTATCTCCGAGACGAGGACGCCGCCGAGCTCCGAGAAGCGCACGAAGCCGCGCAGGAGCTGCAGTTCGCCGCCCATGTGGCGGTCGGCCTCCAGAAGCGGGGCCACGTCCGGATGGGAAAGCGCCGCGAGGACCGCGCCGCCCTTCTCGTAGCCCAGGCGGATGAACCGGTAGAGCAGCATCTCGCGCTCCGGCGCGCACGTGCAGAAACCGCGCTCCACCAGCTTCTGCGCGGCGGGGGAGATGCGCAGGGCGAGAGAGCGGTGCACCCGCGCCGCGTGCGCCTCGTCGCTTACGATGCGGCGTTCCTCGAAGAGCGTCAGGCGCGCTTCCTCGGGCGGGAAAATATGCGCCGGCTCCTCTCGGTTTACATAACTATCAAATATGCAGCAGAGGAAACCGGAGAAGGAGCCGTCGTAACGATAGGTGAATTGGGTCATGGCACACCTCCGGGAGAATCATGCGGACGCTGCCGGAAGGGGCGGGCTTCCGGCGCGCGGCGCTGGCAGCCGCGCGCCGGAGGGAGACGGAACGACCCGTCTCCGCGCCCGCAGGGAAGGAATGCGGAAAAGCGCGCGGCCGCGCGGGGAAGAATGGGAAAAGACCGGAAGAATATGAAAGCCCGGGAAAAACGGGGCGTAGGAAAGCCCCGGAGCGCCCAAGCGGCGTGCGCGCCGGCTTGGTGTTTCCATGCGTCCCCTGCGGTGCGGGTCGGCGCGGCAGGGCTCCGTGGGCGCCGCGCCTCCGGCCTGCGCGGCGCGATCGGCCCGTTCCTCGGCGGCCGTACGTTCCGCCTCGGCCGCGCGGGGAGGACGGGTGCGCGTGGCCTCGGGCGGCGCGCCGTACGGCGGCGCGTTGGGGGAAGTCATTTTCGGGACACTTGCCGAGTGTCCGTTCGGCTGCTCGCGCGCCGCCGTGCGGCGCGCACGGAAGGAAGTCGGACAGCAAAATAAGAATGCACGGCAAAAATGTCGCGCCCGCCGTGCGGCACATGGGGGGAACCATACCCGCTCTCCCGCGGAAGGATTCGGACAAAGCGCTTCTTCCGCGCGGGAGAAATCCATGCGGCCCCGGAGGGGGGAAGCGGGACGGACAATAGAGGGAAGGCGGCCGTTCTCCGGCTTTACGGGGAACGGTCTTTTCCGATCGCGCGCAGATCCGGGGCCGCGCCCGGCGCGGCGAAGAGGCACAGCTGCTCGAAAGCCGGCGCAGGGAGGAGGCTTCCGCGCTCCTCGAGGAGAAGCCCCCGGCGGGCCGTCTCGGGTCCGAGGCGGAGCCCCGCCATGCACTTCCCGGCGCAGGTGAGAAAATACTGCGCGCGCTTGAGGACCACCCCGAGACGTTTCAGGTCCTCGAAGCGCAACGGACCGAGGCGGCGCGCGGTCAGGATGCGGCGCGCGGAGACGCGCCCGATGCCCGGCACGCGCAAAAGCGCCTCCAGGTCCGCGCGGTTGGCTTCCACGGGGAAAAATGAAGGGTGCCGCAGCGCCCAGCAGGCCTTCGGGTCGAGAGCGGGGTCGAAGTCCGGGTGCGCCTCGTCAAGGAGCTCCGAGGCGTCGAAGCCGTAATAGCGCAGCAGCCAGTCCGCCTGGTAGAGGCGATGCTCGCGCAGGAGCGGGGGCTTGTCCTTCGGAAGGAGCGCGCTTGAGGAAACGGGGATATACGCTGAGAAAAAGACGCGTTTGAGCTCATATTTCTGGTAGAGCGCCTGGGTCAGGCGCAGGATACGAAGGTCCGTGTCCGGCGTGGCGCCGACAATCATCTGCGTGCTCTGCCCGGCCGGCGCGAAACGCGGCGCGTGGCGGTATTTCGTGAGCTCGTGTCTGCTCTCCTCAATCTGTCCGCCGATCATGCCCATGGAGCCGAGAATGGCTCCCTTCGTTTTTTCCGGGGCCAGGAGGCGCAGCGAGGATTCCGACGGCAGTTCGATGTTGACGCTGAGCCTGTCGGCGAGCAGGCCGAGCTGGTAGGTCAGGCGCGCATCCGCGCCGGGGATGGCCTTGGCGTGGATATAGCCGCCGAAGCCGTAGTTCTCCCGCAGGATGCGAAGCGCCTTTATCATCTGTTCGGTCGTGTAGTCCGGATCGCGCACGACGGAGCTGCTGAGAAAGAGCCCCTCGATGTAGTTGCGGCGGTAAAACTGGATGGTAAGCTCGGCGAGTTCCCGCGGCGTGAAGGCGGCGCGGGGCGTATCCGCCGAGCGGCGGTTGACGCAGTACTGGCAGTCGTA
>DAOPLW010000064.1:0-6454 GCA_035391945.1 Oscillospiraceae bacterium
TGGCTGCCTGACCGCCTTCGAGGTCGCCTGGGACATCGCGGATATTCTCAACGCCCTGATGATCGTTCCCAACGCCATTTGCATGGTCCTGCTGGTGGGGCCGTTGGTAAAGGATATGAGAGAATTTGAAAGGATCAAAGAGGCGGAAAAAGCGGAAAAGAGAATAAAGTAAACAACCCGAACGATTCCGGAGGTCCCGGCGGATATGCTCCGCCGGGACCCTTTTTTACGAGTTCCCGGCATGGGGGGCGGGGGTTCGCTACCCTCTGGCCATACCGGAAAAAGCGCCGGAGCCGTATGCTTCCGGCGCTTTAGCAAATGGAATTCCTTCCCGGAACGTTACGTCCGCTGCTCCTCTATTGGCAGCGCGGCGTGCGGATGGCCCCGCACCGCGCCGTATTTGGATCGGCGCGAAGAAAAATCCGGCCGGCACAGCCGGATTTTTATTTGCCTTTTTGGCGGGACCATATTATAATGCATCTAAAATATTTTATCGGGTGGCTGAAAAATGGAAGAATCGAATGTGCAGATCGGACTGAAGCTGAAGACGATCAGGAAAGAGAACCGGCTGACCCTGAACGAAGTCGCGCAGAGGATGGACTGCTCGGCCCCGTTCCTTTCGATGGTGGAGAACGGGCATTCGAGCATCAGCCTGTCCAACCTTCAGAAGCTGCTGAAGATATACGGCAAAACGATGGCCGATCTCCTGGAGAGCAGCGACTATCTGGATAACGTCGTTTCCTTGCGTGATGCCGCCGTGCTCGGTGGCGTGCACGATCAGGACGGGGTCGAGGCGAGACTGCTGGTCAACAATGCGCAGCAGAGAAAGATCGAACCGATCTGGTTCTGCCTGCAGCCGGGCGCGTCGCTGGGGCCCATGCAGCACAGCGGCGAGGAGTTTTGCTATGTGATCGAGGGCCAGTTCGACGTGACCGTGGTCAACGCCAACACGGGCGTTCAGACACGGTACCACCTGAACGCGGGCGATACGATCTACTATCAGAGCAATTTTCCGCATACCTGGCGCAACGCCTCCAACGACAGGCCGGGCATCTTTATCGGCGCGGTCACGCCGCCGTCGTTCTAGCACGGAAGCGCTTGCCGCGGCATGGGTATAAATCGCTGAAAACCGCGCCCCGGAACATCGGTTCCGGGGCGCGGTTGGCGCTAAGGGACGATAAGGGCCGGCCCTGCGGTTATTTTTCAGGCAGGCCGATGGAGCGGCGGTACTCGCTGGGGGTGGCGAGATCCCTGCCGAGCAGATGGCACAGCTCTTTCGCGGACTTGAACTGTTCGGCGTTGTTGGTGATCATTTCATTCTTATGCGGCCACTTCCAGACCGTGTCCTCCATGCCGATGCGGATCGCGCCGCAGCCCATGATCGTGGCGAGGGTGGCCAGATAGATGGAAGCTCTGCCCGAGGCGCAGACCATGATCTGGGAGGTCGGGTCGATCTCCATGATCTGATCGTACAGGTGCATGAAGCCGTAGACCATGGAGTGGGGGCTCTGCATCGCGCTTCCGCCGGGCAGGGTGGGGAGGATGATCCAGTGATACGGCTTTTCCAGAAGACCCGTCCGGATCAGGTAGCGGTTGGCGTTGTCGATGTCGCCGTCGGAATAGATGGCGATCTGGGGTTTCACGCCGTATTCCTGAACGAGACGCGTTTTTTCAATCATGACATGGGGCGGCTTGCAGAACAGCGTATCGCCGCAGTAAGCGGCGACCGTGTTGATCGGGGTGACGTCCAGCAGCCCGGACTTCAGGCATTCGATCATCTTGGGCCACTCGCCGGACTGGAAGGGGACCATGCAGCCGTCGAATACCGTTCCGGGGAATTCCTTGCGCAGGGGATCGATCACGCTGTGGAACAGCTCGGGGTCGAGGACGTTGTAGCCCGCTTCATCGCGCACGTGGATATGTACGATGGGCGAGCCGGCCAGGCAGGCCTCGCGGGCGGAATGATAGATCTGGTCCCGGGTCTGCGGATGATTCGGGTTTACGCGGTTGCTGTAAAAAGCGCCGGTGATGGTGGTGGAAATGGCGATCTTCTCAGGTACGTTCCATTTCGGCTGAACGTCTACTTCGGAGGTTGCAAATGCGGTGTGGATCGGGTCCACGACTTCAGGCAGGCCATACGCGTTCCAAATGCACTTGAATTCTTCCTGTTTCTTGTACTGCTCGATCAGCTTCCAGTTGACTTTGTTGTTTGCATTCGACATAGTATTCCCTCCTTAATAAATTCAGTGGATTAAGCACCACTTATTATTATAATCACAATTAAGCAGTTGTCAATATTTGACCAAAAATTCGACAAAAATAACTTGTATATTATTTTTAATAAACAAAAAACGGGAGCGGACCAAGGGCCCGCTCCCGTTTTTCTGTGTATTTTCCGCCTGTCCGGCTGAAAAAGTGAAATGGGATATATTTAAGCGTGGATTAAATATGGGACTGATTGCGCGCCGGATATGCTCGTGGGGGGCGGCCAACTCTTTGACGGCCCTCCCGGCGGGGCCATGGGCCGCGCCGGATTCTTTTCTTACGCCGCGTTGCGGCGCGGCGGCGAAACAAAGGAGCGCGGTCGCCCTCGGAACCGGGCGGTGCGAATCAGTACGTATATCCGCCGCTGACCTCGATCACTTCGCCCGTGACGAAGCTGGCCTCGTCGGAGGCGAGAAACGCGTACACGTTCGCGATCTCGCCCGGCAGGCCCAGGCGGCGCATGGGCACCCGCTTGATCATGCGGTCCAGGATCTCCTGGGGGATGGGTTTGAGAATGGGGGTGTCGATGAGCCCGGGGGCAACGGCGTTGGCGCGGATGTTGTATTTACCGTACTCCTTGGCCCAGACCTTGGCCATCTGAATGACGCCGCCCTTTGTGGCGCTGTAATTGCTCTGCCCCACATTGCCGTAAATACCGCCGATGGAAGCGGCGTTGAGCAGGACGCCGGACTGCTGCTCGATCATGTAGCCGACGGCTGCCTTGGCGCAGTTGAAAGAGCCGGTCAGGTTGATGCCGATCACGCGGGAGAACTGTTCGGGCGTCATTTTGTGCAGCAGCGCGTCGCTGATGATGCCGGCGTTGTTGACCAGGATGTCGATGTGTCCGAAACGGCGGAAGACCTCGGCCGTCGTGGTTTCCACCTGCTCGAAGCTGGTGATGTCGACCACATACCCCGCGATCTTGTACAGGCCGGAAAATTCGTTCACGGCCGCCTCCACGGCATTTTTGTCCACGTCGAAAATCGCGACCGCGGCGCCCTCCTCCATGAATTTCTTTGCTGTGGCGTAGCCGATCCCCTTGGCGCCGCCGGTGATGATGGCAACTTTGTTCTCCAGTTTCATCATGAACATCTCCTTTTTTAATTTCTTAAGCGAGCTTATAAACGGGCTTTTCGTCGGCGTCCAGATGGGAGAAAACGACCGCCTGGCCGATGCGGACCAGGTTTGTCTTGTCGAATTCCTCGATCCGAACCAGATAATGGCTGGTACCGTCGTCCACGATCGCGATGATATAGGGGGCCAGCGGCGCGAATTTTTCGGTGGGGGTGTAGATCACGGTAAATGAGAAGATGGCTCCGTCCTTGTACATGCTTAATCCCTCCGCTTAAAAATATTGATGACGCAGGTCGCGGCGCTGCCGCCCAAATTGTGGTTCATGCCGATTCGGGCATTTTTGACCTGACGCTCGCCCGCGTCTCCGCGCAGTTGGGTCACCACCTCGAAAATCTGGCTCAGCCCGGTTGCCCCGATGGGATGCCCCTTGGCCTTCAGGCCGCCGGAGGGATTGATTGCGACAAGGCCGTCGCGCGCGGTTTTCCCTTCGGCGACCGCGAGGGCGCCGGTCCCTTTCTCGAAGAAGCCCAGGTCCTCCGTATTGATGATCTGCGTGATGGTGAAGCAGTCGTGCACTTCGGCCAGATCGATGTCGGAAGGCTTGATGCCCGCCATCCTGTACGCTTCCCTGGCGGCGTTGGTCGTTGCGATAAACGACGTGATGTTTTTGGTGGAGATCTGGAGCGAGGAGCCTGCGTGCCCCGAGCCGATCACGTCCACGATCCTGCCGCCGCTGATCCGATCCGCGATCTCCGAGGCCGCCAGAACCACGAACGCGGAGCCGTCGGATACCAGCGAGCAGTCGAACACGGTGAGCGGATAGGCGACCGGGACGCCGTTCTTCACGATATCGACGGTAATGAGCTTGTGCATCTGAGCGTCGGGATTGAGGTAGGCGTTCGCGTGATTCTGGACCGCGGCCATCGCCATGGCGTCCCGGCAGTTTCCGTATTCATGGAAATAGCGGTTTGCCGCCAATGCGAACAGGGAAGGGAACGTCGCGCCGACGCTGCTCTCCAGGTCCACGTCGGCGGCGCTGGCCAGTCCTTCCGTGATGCGCGGCGTGCTCTCGTGGGTCATGCGCTCGGCGCCGCCCACCAGCACCACGTCGTACAGGCCGGACGCGACGGCGGTGAGGCCCTGGCGGAAGGCCAGGCTGCCCGTCGCGCAGGCGCCTTCCACGCGGATGGTCGGCAGATTGTCAAGCCCCAGGGTCTCCGCCACCAGCGGGCCCATGTGACTTTGGCCGCTCCAGTAGGAGGCGTTGAAATTGCCGAAATAAATAGCCTCGAGCAGGGATTTGTCAATACCGGCGTCGCGGATGGCTTTTTCACCGGCTTCTCTGATCATGTCTTTGAGAGTGCCGGGATACTTGCCCATTCTGGTCTCGCCGATGCCGATTACGGATACGCTTCGCATGCTTTACCTCCATGACATGTATTTTTGGCTGCGCGCACCCTGTTAAGAGGGTGCTTCGGCGAAGAAGCCGCCCGCCCGCGCTCTGCGTTTCTGGAATCGCGCCGCTCCCTCTTTTTATCCTGCGGTTTTTGATGATGCAAGAGGCATGCCAACAGAGAGACCGGCTGCCCGCCATGGACTTTTTTTCCCGGAATTTCGCAAGAAATGTTCTCAAATAGAAAGAAATGCAAAAAATAGTTATTATTATTGCTGTAAAACTAATTAATTATATAATTTTCGAATTAAAGAATTGCAGACACCGGAAAGCGGAAAAAACAAATGAGTATGTAGACAAAATGATACATTGTATGATAAAATAAAAAAACAGGGACCAAAAGATGAAAAAGCGGCAATATACTGAATGCCATGTAGCCAGATTGCAACATGTAGCGATTATTGACATGCATCCGGCCCTGGCGCGCCGGCGTTCTGCCGCAAAGCGGCGCAAAGCGTGGGGGAGAGAGACATGACGGAAGAAAACGGGGCTTTGTACGGGAGCTTTTCGGAGCGGGATCTGTTCCGGGCCTTCGAGGCATGCATGGAGCTCTCGAACGACGGGTTTTTGATCGTGGATCCGGACGGGAAAATCGTTTTCATCAATACGGCGTACAGCAATTACATCGGCACGAGCCGGGAGTCGGCGGTGGGAACCCCCGTACTGGATCTGATTCCGACCTCGAAGATGGTGGAGGTCGCAAATAATGTTTTCGCGCCCGCGGAGGTAAACGTGCTCCACAGGGTGTCGAACGACCAGTTCCAGGACAGGGAGCCATTCGCCATCGTCAACCGAGCGAACGTTTCAAGGGGCGGCAGGTCGCTGGGGGCGGTCGCGCAGATTAAATTCATACGGACGACCCTGAAGCTCTCCAAAGCGATCAACGACCTGTGCAGCCAGATAGAATACTACAGGAGCGAACTGGAGCACATGTCGCGGGAGCGGTATTCCATCGATCAGATCCTGGGGATATCGGAGGGGATCGTAAAGGCCAAGGAGCTTGTCTGGCGCGCCGCCCAAAATGATTTCCCCGTGCTGATCACGGGGGAGACCGGCACGGGGAAAGAGGTCCTGGCCAACGCCGTTCATTACGCGGGCGGGCGGAGGATGAAGCCTTTGATCCGCATCAATTGCGCGGCGATTCCCACGGACCTGATGGAAGCGGAGCTCTTCGGATACGAGGAGGGCTCCTTCACGGACGCAAAACGCGGAGGGAAAAAGGGAAAATTCGAGCTTGCGGACGGGGGCACCGTTTTTCTGGATGAAATTGGCGAAATGCCGCTGCCCATGCAGGCCAAGCTTCTGCGCGCCCTGCAGGAAAATGAAATCGAGCGGATCGGGGCGGAGAAGCCGATTCACATCGACATACGCGTGATTTCCGCCACCAACAAGGACCTGCGGAAGGAGATTGAGAAAAACCGTTTCCGTAAGGATCTGTATTACCGGCTGAACGTCATCGAGATCCATATTCCGCCGCTTCGGTCGCGCGTGATGGACATTCCCCTGCTGATGGAGCATTTCCTGCGGGAGATCGATGAAAAATATCATACGAATACCGTGATCGAGGACGAAGTCAAAGAGCTGCTCATGCGTTACGAGTGGCCCGGAAACGTAAGAGAGCTGAAAAACGTCCTGGAGCGATGCTACGCCCTGAGCGAAAAA
>DAOPLW010000065.1:0-6421 GCA_035391945.1 Oscillospiraceae bacterium
CGTCGACATCACAAACTATGTCATGCTCGAGTACGGCCAGCCCATGCACGCCTTCGACTACGAATACGTGCACGGCGGCACGATCGTCGTGCGCCGCGCCGGAAACGACACCTCGATCACCACGCTCGACGGCACCCGGCGGACCCTTACGCCCGACATGCTCGTCATCGCCGACGAGACGCGCCCGGTGGGCCTGGCGGGCGTCATGGGCGGCGAAAACAGCGAGATCACAGACGGGACCACCCGGATCGTCTTCGAGTCGGCCAACTTCTCCGGCGTCTCCATCCGGCGCACGGCGCTGGCGCTCGGGCTTCGTACCGACGCCTCCTCCCGCTTCGAAAAGGGGCTCGACGCCCGGAACACCCTCCCGGCCGTCCAGCGCGCCTGCGAGCTCGTGGAGCTCCTCGGCGCGGGCGAAGTCGTCGGCGGGATCATCGACGCGGACGCGGACGCGGCGGAGTCCTTCACCCTCGCGCTCGCGCCGGGGAAGATCAACCGGCTTCTCGGGACCTCCCTCACGGAGGCCGAGATGGTCCGGTGCCTCATGCCGCTCGGCTTCACGTTCGAGGGCGGGACGATGGCCGTCCCCTCCTGGCGTCCGGACGTGCGGCACTATTCCGACGTGGCCGAGGAGGTCGCGCGGATGTACGGCTACGACAAGATCCCCACAACCCTCATGCGCGGCGAGACCACGCAGGGCGGCTACTCGGACAAGCAGCGCGCGGAGGCCCTCATCGGGAGTCTCTGCCGCGGCATGGGCTACTCGGAGATCCTGACCTACTCCTTCGTCTCCCCCTCGTGCTTCGACAAGATCCGTCTGCCGGCGGATTCCCCGCTTCGGAAGGCCCTCACCATCCTCAATCCCCTGGGCGAGGACACGAGCATCATGCGCACGAGCGCGCTCCCCTCCCTGCTCGAGACGCTCGGGCGCAACTTCAGTTACCGCAACAAAGCCACGAGGCTTTATGAGCTCGCGACCGTCTACCTCGCCGGGGAGAACGGTCTCGCCGACGAGCGCACCGTTCTCTCCCTGGGCGGCTACGGCGACGGGATGGACTTCTTCGTCCTCAAGGGCGCCGTCGAAGCCGTCCTCTCGGCGCTCCGCGTCGAGAACGTCCGCTGGGAGCCGGAAACCGAGAATCCGTCCTTCCACCCCGGCCGCTGCGCCAGGATCGTCGCCTCCGGCAAGACGGTCGGCGTCCTCGGGCAGGTCCATCCGCTCGCGGAGGCAAATTACGGCATCGGCGCTTCCTGCTGCGCCGCGCAGCTCGACCTGCCGCTCGCCTTCTCCCTGCGCGCGCCGGAGAAGCTCTATCAGCCTCTCCCCCGCTTCCCCTCCGTCTCCCGCGACATCGCCGTGGTCTGCGACCGGGACATCCCCGTCTCACGCCTGGAGGACTGCATCGCCCGCGGCGCGAAGGGCCTGCTCCGGGAGATCGCCCTTTTCGACGTCTACACCGGGCAGGGCGTTTCCGACGGCAAGAAGAGCGTCGCCTTTTCCCTGACCCTGCGCGCGGACGACCGCACGCTCTCCGCCGCCGAGGCGGACGAGGACGTCTCCAGCGTCCTGGCGCTTCTCGAGCGCGAACTGGGCGCGGTCCTGCGGTAAAATTTCTTCCAATCCCCTTTACAAGCCCGCTCCATTGGGATAATATAGTTGCAATAGCCTATATGTTGTGTCACGGAGGTGTCTTCCATGACGGATTTTACGAGGAAATTTGACGTCGTCGCCGAGCGGGAACGCGAGATCCGCGAGATTCTCACCGCCGTTTACGCTTCCCTGCAGGAAAAGGGCTATAACCCCATCAACCAGATCGTCGGCTACATCCTTTCGGAGGACCCGACTTATATCACCAACCACAACAACGCGCGCAGCCTCATCCGCAGGATCGACCGGGACGAGCTGCTGCAGGCGCTCGTGAAATATTATCTGGACCATTGACAAGCTGTAAAAAAGGGCCCCGCCGGACATCGGCGGGGTCCTTCTTTGCCGCCGAAAAACGCGTTTCCCGACAAATGGTTCCCGGTCTGCGGTCCCCGCAAAGAACGGCTTCCGAAAAGCGAACTCCGGAAGCCCTGCGGTCGGGCAGTTTCTGCCGGTCCGGCCGGAAGGGTTTTCCATGTCCGGCGGGCATTTTTCGCGGCGTGAAAAAACAGGAAACGGGAAAGCGTCCTTTGTCTATTATCCACAAAAGGCCTTGTCAGATATTGGCAGGGCCTTTTTCCCGTTTTCCCCGGAAAAGACGTTGACACTCCGGAGACAAATGTGTTACAATTTGGTTACAACATTTTGGGAGCCATGACGCCCGCCTGGCGGGCGTCATGTGACAGACAAGGAGAAAAATATGGCTGAAAAAGAAGAGAAGCTGCCGCTCGTCTATAAGGGTCACCCCCTGCGCCGCTGCGACAGCCTCATTTATTACGGAAGCATGGCCGAAAAGTATATCGTCATGCTCCAGGTGCTCGATAAGAAGCCGCTCGGCGACATGGAGATGGCCTCGCGGGTATCCGTCCAGCTCCAGCTCACCGATCCGGACCTCAAATCCCGCGACCGCGTGGTGAAAAAGGCCGAGAAGGAAAGCCTCTACCAGGCGATGGACCTCGCCGCCGTCTGGCTGGAGCGCGCGCTGTCCACCAAATAGCCGGCGAAACAAAACACTTCTAGGAGGTACCGCCATGCAAATCCGCCCCGTCCTGCCGAAACGTGCCCTGACCTTTACGGCGGCGCTTCTTTTATGCGGCGTCTCCGCCGCGGCCGCTTCGTTCGGCGTCGGCACAGTGACAGCCAGCTCCCTGCGCCTGCGCGCGGAGGCAAGCACCTCTTCCAAAATCCTGCTCAGCGTGCCGAAAAACGCCTCGGTCGTCGTTCTCGACGACGAGACCAGCGGCTGGTACCACGTGAGCTACGGCAGCAGTACGGGCTACATGTACGCCGACTACCTCTCCGTCGCCACCGCCGCGGAAACCGAGCTCGGCTACGGGCGCGTGAACACCTCCGGCTCCGTGCTGCGCCTGCGCTCCGCACCGGGCGGTACAATCCTCGCCAACATCCCGCACAACACCACCCTGAAACTGGAAGGCCTTTCGGACGGCTGGTACAAGGTCACCTACGGCGGCAAGACGGGCTATGTCTCGAGCGACTACATCGTCCTTACGGACGCGGTTTCCGCCTCCACCTCGGAAGAGGCGGAGGTCGCCAGCGCCGCCGCGTCGATCTCCACCATCGGCAGCGACATCGTCGCCTACGCGAAAAACTTTCTCGGCTGCAAGTACGTATACGGCGCAAACGGTCCGAGCACGTTCGACTGCTCCGGGTTCACCAAGTACATCATGGCACATTTCGGCTACACGCTCAACCGCACCGCCTCCGCCCAGCTGAGCAACGGCTCCTCCGTCTCCTACTCGAATCTGCAGCCCGGCGACCTGGTCTTCTTCAAGAACAACACCTCGAAAGCCGCGAGCCACGTGGGTATCTATATCGGCAGCGGCAAGTTCATCCACGCCTCGTCCACAGGCCGCACGGTCATGATCAGCAGCCTCTCCTCCGGCTGGTACAAGGGCATCTATGTCGGCGCGCGCCGCATCGCTCAATAGGTTTACATAAAAGACGGACAGGCTCACGCCTGTCCGTCTTTTTTCTTTTCCGGCGGCACGAAAGAGCGCCGCGCACCTTTACTCCTTGGGTGCCTCGTCCGCGGCGGGCTTCTCCTGCGTACAGCCGCAGTCGCAGGACTCGTCCCCGTCCGCGCAGCAGCAGGTCTCTTCGCCGCATTCCGTGCACGTTTCCTCGCAGCAGACATCGTCGCCCTCGTCCTCTTCGTCCCGTTCCGCCTTGATCTCGGCGATGCGGGCGCGGTGCTCCGTGATCTCCCCCATGCACGCGCCGATCTTGGCGCACAGCTCGGCAAAAGACGTCTCCGGCGCGTCGGCCTTCTCGGCGTAGTACCGCTTGCCCAGTTCCATATACGTCTGTTTGATGTCATCTTCGAGGCCGGCGATGGCAATGTTGTGCTTGGCGATCTCGGCGACCTCCTTGGACTTCTCCGCGGCAGCGGCCGCGACCTCCTTGGTCTTCTCGCCTGTGATGCGGGCGGCGCGCAGGGCGTTCTCCCTCAAATTATCCAGAAAAGCCATGTTGGAACCTCCTTTATTCCTGTATTTACCTTATCATACCTGATTTTTCCGTTCTTGACAAGAGCTCTCATCAAAGTCTAATCCCGCTTTGACCCGCGTCTTACTTTCCGTGCAGCTTCGCCGCGGTGAGCGTGTTGCGCATGAGCATCGCGCGGGTCATGGGCCCCACGCCGCCCGGGACCGGCGTATAATAGGACGCCTTTTCCAGCGCGGCCGCCCGGTCGACGTCGCCGCAGAGCTTTCCGTTTTCATCCCGGTTCATGGCCACGTCCACGATCACGACGCCGGGCGAGAGCATATCCCCCGTGACGAGGCCCCGCCGCCCCGCCGCGGAGACGAGAATCTCGGCCTCCCGCACGATGTCCGGCATGTTTTTTGTCCGCGTATGGCAGACGGTGATCGTGCCGTGCCGGTGCATGAGCAAAATTGCCGTGGGCTTCCCCACAATGTCCGAGCGCCCGATGATCACGCAGCGCTTCCCCTTCGGGTCGACGCCGTACTCGTCCAGAAGCGCCATGATGCCCGCCGGCGTACAGGGCGCGAAGCGCACGTCGCCCAGGAGCATCCGCCCGACGTTGATGGGATGGAATGCGTCCACATCCTTCTCCGGATCGATGCGCCGCAGGAGGCGCACCTTGGCCTCCTCAAGCGCTTTCGGCAGCGGAAGCTGCAGCAGGATGCCGTCCACGTCCGCGTCCCGGTTGAGCCCGTCGATGAGCTCGGCGAGCTTCTCCTCGGGGGTGTCCGCCGGAAGGATGTACCCGCGGCCTTCGATGCCGCACTCCACACAATCCTTCTGCTTATGTCTGACATAGATCTGCGAGGCGGGGTCCTCCCCCACCAGGATCACCGCCAGCACGGGCTTTTTCGCCATGCGGGCAACCTCCGCCGCGACGCCGGCCTTGACCTTTTTCGCCAGGGCGACGCCATCCATTACCACTGCCATGGAATCCTCCTCATTCGCCGTCGCCGGCTTCCTGCGGCGGCTTCTTTTTGTTTACATAAAGTCCCTCTTGGCTTGTCCCCCGGCGCAGCCGGAGAAACAGGATCACAAGCGCCGCAGCGCAGGAAAGACCGCCGAGCACCTGCGAGACCCGCACCGGCGCGCCGAAGAGCTTCAGTCCGAAAAAGTACAGGCTATCGGTGCGCAGGCCCTCGATGAGCATCCGGCCGAAGCCGTACCAGGCTATATAGAGCAGAAAAATTTCCCCGTCGAACCGGCGGTGACGCCTGGCGAACCGGGTGAGCAGCAGGAACCCCGCGAGGTTCCAGAGCGACTCATAGAGGAACGTCGGGTGCACGCCCAACGTGCCGTTTACGACGGCGTAGTAGCCGTCCGTGTCCACGAGCCCCTTCTCCCAGAGATCCGAGGCGATGGAGGAGGACGACATGCGCAGGACGGAACCGGTCACGCCGCCGTAGGCCTCCTGATTGACGAAGTTCCCCCAGCGGCCCACGAGCTGCCCGATGAGAAGGCCGAAGGAGCCCAGGTCCGCGAAGGCGCCGAACGAGATGCCGCGGCGCCTGCAGAAGACGAAAACGGAGAGCGCCGCGGCGATGACCGCGCCGTAAATGGCGAGGCCCCCGTCCCAGATGGCGGCGGCCTGCGCCCAGTCGAACTTCCCGTCCACGCGGAATTGATCCAGATAAAAAAGGACATAGTACAATCGCGCGCCGACGATGGCTACCGGCACGGTGCGGATGAGCATGTCGAGGATATTGTCCTCCGTGATGCCGTAGCGGGGGGCAGCCTTGGTACAGTAAAACACGGCCAGAAGAAACCCCAGCGCGATGATAATGCCGTACCAGTAGATGCCGCGGCTGCCCAGGGGAATGGCGATGCGGTTGATATGAAATTCCAGTCCCAGGCCGGGGAAAGACAGCGCGGCGGTCTCCATACGGAGCACTTCCTTATTTTACAGACTGGAATTTATTATACATCCTTTCCCCCCGCTCCGCAATTGTCTTTTTCCACGCCCCGGGCGCGGTGCTCGTCCATCCGTCTGTGCAATTCCTCCAGTGCGTCGGAGAGCCCGCCGATGCGGTCGATGAGGCCCATGTCGACCGCCTCCTCCCCGTAGATGACGCTCCCCACGTCGGCGGCGAGCTCGCCCGTCTTGAGCATGGCCTTGACAAAGCGATCCCGGTCGACGTGGCTGTTATTTACCACGAACTGCACGATGCGCTCCTGGATGCGCTCGAAATAGTTGAAGGTCTGCGGCACGCCGATCACAAGGCCGTTGAGCCGCACGGGGTGCACGGTCATGGCCGCCGAGGGCGCGATGAA
>DAOPLW010000066.1:0-6417 GCA_035391945.1 Oscillospiraceae bacterium
GGGCAGAGCAATGAGCGGCTGGGACATTTTCGCATTCCTGATGCAGCAGACGATGTACTTCTCCATTCCCCTGCTCATCGTCGCCCTCGGCGGCATGTTCTCCGAGCGCAGCGGCGTGTGGAACATCGCGCTCGACGGCATCATGATTATCGGCGCCTTCACCGGCACGCTCTTCCTCAACACCATGGAAAGCAGCATGAGCGGGCAGGCGCTGCTGCTCCTGGCCATTTTGGTCTCTATGGCCACGGGGGCGCTCTTCTCCGTGTTCCACGCCTACGCCGCCATCAATCTCCGGGCCGACCAGACCATCTCCGGCACAGCGCTCAACATGTTCGCGCCCGCCTTCGCCATCTTCACCGCGCGCATGATCCAGGTAAACGGCGTGCAGCAGATCCACTTCCTCAACACCTTCCGCATCACGAAGGTCCCCGTCCTCGGCGACATTCCCGTTCTCGGGCGGCTCTTTTTCCAGAAGTGCTACATCACCACCTACATCGGCTTCGCCATCCTGATCATCGCCTCGGTCGTCCTCTACAGGACGCGCTTCGGCCTGCGCCTGCGCGCCTGCGGCGAGCATCCCCAGGCGGCCGACTCCGTCGGCATCAACGTCTACCGGATGCGCTACGCGGGCGTGCTCATCTCCGGCGCCCTGGGCGGGCTCGGCGGACTGGTCTTCGTCGTGCCCACCTCCACGGAGTTCAACGCCACCGTCTCCGGCTACGGCTTTCTCGCCATCGCGGTCCTCATCTTCGGTCAGTGGAAGCCCTCGCGCATCTTCATGGCATCCCTCTTCTTCGGTTTCATGAAGACCGTGAGCGCGACCTACTCGGTCGTCCCGCTCCTGCAGAGCCTGAAGCTGGGCTCCGACGTCTATAAAATGGTGCCCTACATCGCCACGCTCCTGGTCCTGGCCTTCACCTCCAAGTCCTCCCAGGCGCCGAAAGCCTCCGGCATTCCGTACGACAAGGGCGAGCGCTGAGGCCCCCGGCAGGCAGGTTTTATGTAACATATTTTTAAATATTTGTATAATATTTCAATTATTTGTACCTATTTTTGTAAATTGTGACATATGGTTTTCGGTTGACAGCGCCGCAGGGGCATGGTACGATAGTGTTGGACGGGAATCTACCCATCCCCACGAAAAGGGCAAACTCTCCGAAAGGGGAGGGCGCAAAGCTAAAGGACCTACGGACGAAAGTCTATGGTAGCCAGTTGCCGTATTTTTGATGAAGCGTTGCAGGGGCCGGCGCGGCGCGCCGTCTCCGGTGACATGTCTCAAAAGATACCAGAGCAGCCGGCAACCGAAAACCGGCTGCTTTTTTTGGCTCCCGGCGGCGCGTCCCTCCGGTCCGGACGGAACGAAAGGGAGCAACCGACATGAAAAAGACACTGACCTCACTCTTTCTGACACTTTCGCTGGTTCTGACCGTTCTCTCCTCCTCCGCCTTCGCATCGGCGGCCGTGGTGAGCGCCGGGAGCCCCGCGGAGCTGTGCTACCAGCAGATCGAAAGCAGCGTCGCCGACGCCGAAAGTGACGGAGCCTCCGTAACAAAGGCCGAAAAGGACCTGGCCAAGGCAGAGAAGTTTGTCGCCGACGCCAACGCGCAGATCGAGGCCTTTGTCGCGCGCGCGCAGCGCACCCCGAAGGAAGACATCGGCCTGCTTCTGGCGCAGATCGACCGCGTGGTCGACCGCACCGTCCGCCAGGTGACGCGCCTCGGCTTCGGCGTCGCGTGTGAATATGTCACCTATGAGGTCGACGGCCAGACGGTCCTGGTCGATCCCCTGAAAGTGGTAAACTGAGCGTTTAGGGAGGCTGTTTCATGGACCGCGCGGACGTTCCTGTGCCCATATGCGGCCTGCTCCGGCGCGTACGAAGCGAGCTGACCGCTCTCCCATGGGTGGACCGGGTTCTGCTTTTCGGCTCCTTCGCCCGGGGTGACTGGAGCCTCGAGAGCGACGTGGACCTGGCGGTCTTCGCCCGCCGGGGCGCGCCCTGCGGTCTGGCACAGTACAAGATCCTCTCCCGCATCTGCCGGGATCCCCGCTTCGACGTGCAGGTGCAGCTCTTCTCCGCCGAGGAACTCGACGATCCCTGCGGGATCGTCGAAGAGATCGCCGCCTACGGCGTGGACCTCGCGGAATTCTCTTTTGCATCCGGGGCGGATGACAAATCGTAAGCGGACAATCGTTTTGAGTGGTGCAGCGACATGGACGGCGTATTTGTGGACAGCGACAGCTCCCGGATCAGTCTGGGGGTGGACAACGCCCACCTGAGCCTCCTTGCCAAACGGCAGGGGCTTGAGGTGATGGTGCAGACGTTGCTTGCCAACGCCACCGTCTGGATCGTCCCCGCCGAGGACCGCGAGACCATGGAGTTCTTCTACGTCCTCTCCGGCCACGTCGACCTGATGCTCGACGAGGGGCCGGTCACCATCCCCGCGGGCGGCTCGTTCCACGTGGACGGGCTGGAGAAGGAGGTCTACCTCCGGACGGACGAGGACACAAGGCTCCTCTATGTCACAAACAAGCCCCTTTTCGACTACGTCTTCGGCTACCAGGGCAACCTCAAGGAGCTCATGAAGAAAGTCGACGAAAAGGACAACTACACCTACAGCCACTGCCGGCACGTGATGGAATACTCCGTCGAGCTGCTCCGGCGCCTCTCGCCGGACCGCGGCTCGCTGGACGACCTCGTGAACGCCGCGCTCTTTCACGACGTGGGCAAGTGCTACGTCCCGGACGAGATCCTCAAAAAGCCCGGCAAGCTTACGCAGGGTGAATTCCGGGTCATGATGAAACACCCGCTCGACAGCGCCCGGCTCCTCACGCCGAAATTCGGCAAAAGGGTCGCCACCATCGCCCGCAGCCACCACGAGCGCATGGACGGCAGCGGCTACCCCTTCGGCCTTGCCGGCGACGACATCTCCCCGGAGGGGCGCATCATCGCCGTGGCCGACTCCTTCGACGCGATGACGACCCGGCGCCCCTATACACCGAAACCGAAAACCTTTTCCGAAGCCGCCGAGGAGCTCTATTCGCTCCCGCGGCTCTATGACCGGAATATCACTGCCCTGCTGCGGAACCTCGTGGCCTCGGGCGAGCTTCAACGGGAGGGCGGACCCCTATGAAAACAGCGGATAAGTACAAATACTGGCTGATGCTTTCCCAGTACGACCTGGACACCGCGCGCGTGCTCATCGACGGCGAGCGCTGGGTCTACGTGGCCTATATGTGCCAGCAGGCGCTCGAGCGCCAGATCAAGGGCATGTACGTCTATCACATCGGCAAGGAGGCCCCCAAGAGCCACAATCTGGGATTCCTCTTCGAGTCCGTCACCTCCAGCCCCGGATTCCAGAGCGCCGATTCCCCATTTTCGGAGGAGCGCAAGGAGGCCTGCGAGGATTTTCTCACGGAGGTCATGTTCTTCTATATGTCGGATTATCCCTTCTCCTACAAGAAGATCGCCAACCGCTTCATCGATGCCGCGACGGCAAGCGAACTCTATCGGCGCACCCGGGAGACCATCGCGTTTCTCCGCAGTCTCCAGCCCATTCCAGAGACCTTCGCGGTGGAGGACCTGATCCGGGACTGACATTTCCCCGGCGGGGGGCGGAGCGTCCCCTCCGTCCCCCGCCCCCTTCAAAAATTGAATATCTGTGCGTTCTTCCCTATGTCAAGGGCAAACCGCGCGAAAGCGCGTGACGCAAAGCTACAGGGTCTAACGGGTTTTCCCCAGGACAGCCAGCTGCCGAATGAAGACACACTTTTTTCCGCGGGGCCCTCCCCGAGCAGGCGTACAAGCTCCTTGTACGTCCCGGGGGCGTCCCATGGCTCGCGTCCGCACCCGCGCTCGCGCCCGAAAGAAGTTGGCTGTATCCGGCAATTGGCCGGGTGCAGCCTTTTTGTTTTCCCGAAATCCGCCGAAAGGAGGTTTGCCGGATGCCTCTCCCTCTGTACGGTGCCGTGCCGTATCTTCTCGCCGCCCTGGCGGGCGCCGCCCTCTCTCCCCTCTTCGACCGTGTCGAGAACAGCCTTGCCGCCGCGCGGAATCTGGAAATCAAGCCGCCCTCGGGGCGCGGCCGCGCCGTCTCCGCCGCCGCCTGCGCCCTCCTCTTCCCGCTGGCGTACCACGCGGCGTTCTCCCCCGGCAATCTGGCCTTTCTGCTCCTGACGCTCTCGCTGTGCTATCTCGCCACGCGCTTCGACCTCAAATACCGCATCATCCCGAACGAGATCATCTGCTGCATGCTCGTCTGCGCCCCTCTCTTCTGCCTCATGGGCTGCACGGGCGCGACGCTCGGGAGCTCCATCGCCGGCTTTTTCGGCGCCGGGGCGCTCTTCCTTCTCCCCTTTCTCTTCGGCGGCAAGGTGGGGGGCGGCGACGTGAAGCTCGCCGCGGGCATCGGGCTTTGCGCCGGCTTCGCGGGCGCGATGACGGTGCTGCTCTTTATGGGCGTCCTCATTTTGCTTTACTCGCTCGTAAGCCGCGGCAATATCCTCTCGGCGTTCCGGCAGTTCGTCCCCATGGGCCCGTTTGTAACGGCGGCGTATGTTCTGCTGCTGATACGATAGATCATCCACTTTTTACTTCAAAGGAGGAAAACAAAATGCGAAATCTGATCCAGAACGAGAGCGGCCAGGGCATGGTCGAGTACGGCCTTATCATCGCGGTCGTCGCGCTCGTCGTCGTGGGCGGCCTGTCCCTCCTGGGCGGCGACCTGACGACGCTCTTCTCCGGCGTCACGGACAGCCTCGGCACCAGCACCCCTGAAACCACCTGACTTTTTCCCGCAGTCCCATTTCTGTACGGCGGAAGACCCAAAAAATTAAAATTGTGGAGGTAAAACAAAATGCTGAATCTCATCAAGAATGAAAGCGGCCAGGGCATGGTCGAGTACGGTCTCATCATCGCGGTCGTCGCGCTCGTCGTCGTGGGCGGCCTGTCCCTCCTGGGCGGCGACCTGTCCACCATGTTCAGCGGCATCAAGGACAACCTCGGCACCAGCACCCCCGAAACCACCTGATCCGAAACGTCCGCCGGGCGGCGGCGCGGACGGCGCCGCCGCCCGGCTATCCGGCAAAAGGAGGACAAGGACATGCGGCATCTCAAAGCGGCATTCTCGCGCCTCAAAAAAAGCCAGAGCGGGCAGGCCATCGTGGAGCTGGCCCTGACCCTCCCTCTGGTCCTCACGCTCATCTGCGGCATCCTCGAGCTCGGCTGGGTCTGCTCCAACAAGCTCGCCATCGACAACGTCTGCCGCGAGGGTGTGCGCTATGGCATCACTTACTCCGCCGATGGGCTAAACGCCCAGATGGTGGAAGACCGCGTCGCCGAACTCGCCCCGCCCAATCTCAGAGACGGCCTGGATGTGACCGTCGTCTATTCCAACCCCACCGAACCCCGCTCCGGCGACCTCACCGTCACCGTCGGCTACGACCTTGAGACCATCACGCCCTTAATCGGCATCTTTTCCGGCAATTCGATCCACCTGGAATCCACCTGTGAAATGAAAATGGGTTGACGCCATGAACAGAAAACAAAACCTGAAAAAGCTGCGCCGCGACGAGGGCGGCGCCGTGATCGTCCTGGTGGCGGGCATGATGACCTGCATGCTGCTTTTGGGCGCCCTCGCGGTGGACCTCGGCTGCGCCTATGTGCGCGGCGCCCGGCTTCAGACCGCCGCGGACGCGGCGGTGCTCTCCGCCGGCCAGTTCCTCCCGGTCGCCGCGGGCGACACGGAGCGCCGGGCGGAGGTCCTCTCCGCCGCCGCGGAATACCTCGAAAAAAACGGAATCTCCAATCCTTCGGATTATGACATAACGCTCGGCGAGGCGGAGGACGGCGCCTGCCGGACCCTCACCGTCACCGTCACGGGCAGCGTCCCCACTTCCTTTGCCGGCGTCATCGGCGTCCATTCGCTCTCCTTGACGAAAACCGCCGAGGTGCAGACGATGGTCTGCGTACGGCTAAACGACGTGGTACCCCTGAGCGTCGAAAAAAGCACGCTGGAAGCGTGCCTCGCCTCCGGCGTGCGGGAGCACATCACGCTGAAATTCGGCGCCCACGACGACGCCGACCTGGGCCCCGGCAATTTCGGCGCCATCGACCTGGACGGCGTGCAGGGCGGCGGCGCGAACGACTACAGCACATGGCTCGCCTACGGCTACGAGGGCGAGATCTCCGTGGGCGACGATCTCTACCCCGTGGAGTCCGGCAACATGGCCGGGCCGACCGCCGAGGGCCTCAACGCCCGCTATTACCAGTGCACCCACTTTCCCGACGACGGCGGCTGCACCGCCGAGCACTACGACCCCAACTGCCCGCGCGTCATTAAGGTGCCGGTCGTCGTCTATGACTCAACAAAGAGCGTCCAGATCGTCGGCTTCGCCGCCTTCGTCCTGGAGGGGCCGGCG
>DAOPLW010000067.1:0-6413 GCA_035391945.1 Oscillospiraceae bacterium
CATCAGCCCGAAATAAAGGCAGCCCTGGAAGGGGCAGCCCTCGCTTTGCATCGCGCGGACGGTGGGAAGGAAGATCCTTTCCATGCAGACCGCGGCGATTTCGTCCGTATAATAGGGGTTGGGGGCGACGGTGCCCATGCCGCCGGTGTTGAGCCCGCGGTCGGAGTCCAGCGCGCGCTTGTGGTCCATGCTGGAGACCATTGGGACGAGGGTCTTCCCGTCGGTGAAACTCAGAACGGAGACCTCCGGGCCGGTGAGAAACTCCTCCACGAGGACCCGCGTGCCGCTTTCGCCGAAGACTTTCTTTTCCAGCATGTCGGTGAGGGCCTCCCCGGCCGCCGTCTCGTCCTCGCAGATGCGCACGCCCTTGCCGAGCGCGAGCCCGTCGGCCTTGACGACCACGGGATAGCGCCCCTCCGCGCGGATGTAAGCCATGGCGGCGCCGGCGTCGGTAAAGACCTCGCTTTTCGCGGTGGGGATGCCGTATTTCCGCATGAGCGCTTTGGAGAAGACCTTGCTGCTCTCGATGCGCGCGGCTGCGGCGGTGGGGCCGAAGGCGGGGATGCCGGCCTCTCCGAGCGCGTCCACCATGCCCAGAGCCAAGGGGTCGTCGGGCGCGACGACGACGTAATGGATGCCGCTTCGGAGGACGAAATCCACCATCGCGGACACGTCCGTGGCCTTGATGGGGACGCACGTCGCGTCATAGGAAATGCCGCCGTTTCCCGGCGCGGCATAGAGAGCGGATACGTCCGGACTCTCCTTGAGCTTACGGATGAGCGCGTGCTCACGCCCGCCCCCGCCGACAACAAGGACCTTCATTCCGGCACCTCCTTCAAAAGTCTCGCGGAGTTTCGCCGCGTGGGAGCAAACTGCGCCCGCTCCGTTTCCGGGCAGCCCCTCCGGGGCCGTCCGGAAACCTGCGTATCGCTTCGTTGCTCCTCCTTTCAAACCGCGGCCCGCTTGCGCCGGGCCCGCGGTTTGCTGATCCGTCCGGAGGCGGCCGCGGCCGCTTCCACCGTGCGGGAGCCAGGGGGTTATCAAAGCCGCCGGGCGGCTTTGGATTTAAGGGGGATGGAATCCCCCCTGGAGCCTTTAGTGGTGGAACAGGCGCATGCCGCAGAAGGCCATCGCGATGCCGTATTTGTCGCAGGTCTCGATGACCTGGTCGTCGCGGATGGAGCCGCCGGGCTCCACGATGGCCGTGACGCCGCTGCGGCGGGCGCGCTCGATGTTGTCTCCGAAGGGGAAGAAGGCGTCGCTCCCGAGCGAGACGCCCGTGACCTGCGCGAGCCACGCGCGTTTTTCCTCTCCTGCCAGCGGCTCGGGCCGGGTGGTGAAGGTTTCCTGCCAGACGTCGTCGGCGAGGACCTCCTCGGGCGTTTCGCCGAGATAGATGTCCACCGCGTTGTCGCGGTTGGCGCGGCCGATATCCGTTCGGAAGGGCAGGGAGAGCACCTTCGGGTGGTGGCGCAGCTGCCAGAGATCAGCCTTGCCGCCCGCCAGACGCGTGCAGTGGATGCGGCTCTGCTGTCCGGCGCCCACGCCGATGACCTGCCCCGTCTGCGCGAAGCAGACGGAATTGGACTGGGTATATTTGAGCGTAATGAGGCAGAGCACGAGGTCCCGCTTCTGCGCCTCGGTCAGCGTTTTGTTCTTGGTCACGAGATTGGAAAGAAGTCCCGCGTCAATGGCAAAGTCGTTGCGGCGCTGCTCGAAGGTGACGCCGAAGACCTGCTTGCGCTCAACGGGTTCGGGGACGTACGAAGGGTCGATCCGGACGATGTTGTAGGCGCCCTTGCGCTTCCTCTTGAGGATCTCCAGCGCCGCTTCGGTGTACCCCGGGGCGATGACGCCGTCGGAGACCTCCGGCGAAATGACCCGGGCGGTGGCCTCGTCGCACGTGTCCGAGAGGGAGATCCAGTCGCCGAAGCTGCTCATGCGGTCCGCGCCGCGGGCGCGGGCGTAGGCGCAGGCGAGCGGAGTGAGGGGGACGTCGGGCGTAAAATACATCTGTTTGAGCGTATCGTCAAGCGGCAGCCCGACCGCCGCGCCCGCGGGGCTCACGTGTTTGAAGCTGGAAGCGGCGGGAAGGCCGGTGGCGGCCTTCAGCTCGCGCACGAGCTGCCAGCCGTTGAGGGCGTCGAGAAAATTGATATAACCCGGACGTCCGGAGAGGACCGTGACGGGGAGTTCGCCGCGCTCCATAAAGATGCGAGCCGGTTTCTGATTGGGGTTGCAGCCGTATTTCAGCGGGAGTTCGGTCATCGTGGCACCCTCTCGTATTTGTTGTAGATTTTGTCCTTCCAGGTCCGGGTCTTCAGGTCGAGGTCCCGCACGAAGAGGCTGATCTTGTTGTCCTCGTTCAGGCTTTCCCAGACGGCGTCGCCGAAGTCGAAGATGTCGTCTGAAAGCGCGACGGGGACCGGCTCGCCCTGGAAGCTGGGAAGCGGGTCGCCGTCTCCGGCGTAGGTGCTGATGAAACGGCCGCGGCCCGGACAGGGATTGTCGTACTCGAAGAACTGGCGCAGAATACAGCAGCCTTTGCCGTCGCTCTTGAGAATCCCGACCTCGACCCGCAGATGGTTGCGCTCGTACTTCAGGATCGCGGCGATGCGCGGGGTGAAGTTGGGCGCGTCCGGTTCGAAGGTGCGCGAGCACATGGCGCGGTGGAAGTTGCCGCCCTCCTGCAGGTAGTCGAAGATCGTATCCGTCTGGTCGCCGTTCGAGACGATGATCATATTGTGGAAAACACGGACGGGGGAATAAATGATGAGGCTGGGGTCGAGGAGCTTTTTCGGGTCGGCCGCCTCAGTCTGGATGCCCCTGTCGAGCGGGGTGAAGACGCGGTTCCGGCTGTTCGCGCTGCGCCCCATAATGAAATAGAGCACCAGCGCGTGGCCGCCGCCGGGCGTGAAGCCGACGACAAGCCCGCGGCCGGGGTAGCTGTTTGCACGGAGCAGGGCGCACAGATCTTGCATCTCCATGGAAAACACTCCTTTCGGTCATTGCCCGGCGACGTGCCGGTTCCTGGGGACGGATTTCAGGTGTCGTATTGGGCGCACAGCTGCGCCACGGCGTGCGGAAGGATCACCCATTCCGCCTCTTCCATGACGCGCCTCTGCAGCGTCTCGGGCGTGTCGCCGGGAAGGACGTCCACGGACTTCTGCAGGAGGATGCGCCCGCCGTCGCAGACCTCGCTCACGAGGTGTACGGTCGCGCCCGTGACCTTGACGCCCGCCCGGAGCGCCGCCTCGTGCACGCGCAGGCCGTAGAAGCCCGCGCCGCAGAAGCTGGGGATCAGGCTCGGATGGACGTTGACGATGCGGCCGGGATAGGCGGCGACAACGGAGGGTCCCAGGATGGAGAGAAACCCCGCCAGGACCACGAGACCGATGCCGTGCGCCTTCAAAACGGCGAGCAATGCCGCGTCGAACGCTTCGGACGAGGGGTGGTCCCGCCGGGCGACGACGGCCGTCGCGACGCCCGCGCGCCGGGCGCGCTCGAGGGCATATACGCCCTGCCGGGAGGCGACGACCAGGGAAATGGTCCCGTGCGGGTTCTCGCCGCGCGCCTCGGCGTCGAGCAGGGCCTGCAGGTTCGTGCCTCCGCCGGAGACGAGGACGGCGATCTTCAGCATGGCAGTGACGTTCCTTTCTCGCTGTTGGCTTTGCCCGGCTGCCTAGACGAGCTCGACGCCCGCCTCGCCGTTTCGGATTTCACCGAGGACATAGGCGTCTTCGCCGTTTTCCCTGAGGATGCGCATCGCCTCGTCGGCCCGGTCGTCCGGGACGATGACGGCCATGCCGACCCCCATGTTGAAGGTGTTGAACATGTCCCGTTCGGGAATTTTTCCCACGGTCTGGAGGAGGCGGAAGACGGGCGGCGTTCGGACCGCCTGCTTCTCGACGACCGCGCGGCAGCCCTCGGGCAGCGCGCGGGGGATATTTTCAAAGAAGCCGCCGCCGGTGATGTGGCTCACTGCGCGCACGGGGATCCGGTCGATGAGAGCGAGGATGGGCTTCACATAGATCTTCGTTGGCGTGAGGAGCGCCTCGCCCAATGTCGTCCCCAGGTCCTCGCTGCGGAGCGTGAGGGCCGGCCCCTCCAGGTCGAATACCCGCCGCACGAGCGAAAAGCCGTTGGAGTGGAGGCCCGAGGAGGGAAGCGCGAGAATCGCGTCGCCGGGGCGTACGGACGCGCGGTCGAGGATGGAATCCTTATCGACGACGCCGACCGAAAAGCCGGCCAGGTCGTATTCGTCCTGGGGATAGAAGCCGGGCATCTCGGCGGTTTCACCGCCAACGAGCGCGCAGCCCGCCTGCACGCAGCCCTCGGCCACGCCCGAAACGATCTCCGCGACGCGCTCCGGGACGTTCTTCCCGCAGGCGATGTAGTCGAGAAAAACGAGGGGCTTCGCGCCGGCGCAGACCACATCGTTGACGCACATGGCCACGCAGTCGATGCCCACGGTGCCGTGCCGGTTCATGAGAAAGGCGATTTTGAGCTTCGTGCCCACGCCGTCGGTGCCGGAGACGAGAACGGGGTGCGTCATGCCGGCAAGGTCGAGCTCAAAAAGCCCGCCGAAACCGCCGAGTCCGCCGAGAACGCCCGGGATCTGTGTGCGTTCCACATGGGATTTCATGAGCTCCACCGCCTTGTAGCCGGCGGTGATGTCGACGCCGGCGGCGCGGTAGCTCTCGGAAAAACTTTTGTTCATGCGTGTGCCCCCAATTCAGCAGTTCTCGCCGAGCTTCTGCTCATATTTGTCCTTGGCCGGGAATTTCGGCGGTGCAACGGGATATTCGCCCGTGAAGCAGCCCTTGCAGAAACCGCATTTCGAGCGGTCGGCCAGGTTGTCCAGATGCCGCACGTCGAGAAAGCCCAGGCTGTCCACGCCGATGATCTCGGCGATCTCGTCCACCGTGTGGTTGTGCGCGATGAGATTCTCGACCGAGTCGATGTCCGTCCCGAAGTAGCAGGGATGGAGGAACGGCGGCGCGGAAAGGCGCATGTGGACTTCCTTGGCGCCCGCCTCGCGCAGAAGCTTCACGATCTTGAGGCTCGTGGTGCCGCGGACAATGGAGTCGTCCACGAGGACCACGCGCTTGCCCCTGACCGTCGAGGCGATGGGATTGAGCTTGATGCGCACGTCGTTCTCCCGCTGCTTCTGGTTGGGGGCGATGAACGTGCGCCCGATGTATTTGTTTTTCAGAAGGCCGATGCCGTAAGGGATGCCGCTCTGCATGGAGTAGCCGAGCGCGGCGTCGAGCCCCGAGTCCGGCACGCCGATGACCACATCCGCCTGGACGGGGTGATCGAGCGCGAGGAACGCGCCCGCCCGCTGGCGGGCGATGTGGACGGAGGAGCCGTCCAGGACAGAGTCGGGCCGTGCGAAATAAATAAATTCAAAAACGCAGAGACTGCTCTTGCCGCCGCAGTGCGTGCGGATGGACTTGACGCCCTCGTCGGAGACGACGACGATCTCGCCCGGCTCGACGTCGCGGACGAACTGCGCGCCGATGGCGTCAAGCGCGCAGCTCTCGCTGGCGAAGACGGTGGCTTTGCCCAGCCGCCCCATGCACAGGGGCCGGAAGCCCATGGGGTCGCGGGCGGCGATGAGCTTGCGCGGGGACATGATGACGAGCGAATAGGCACCCGCCAGATCGTTCATGGCCCCTTCGACGGCGCTTTCGATATCGTCCGTGGCGATGCGGCGGCGGGTGATGGCGTAGGCGATGACCTCGGTGTCGCTGGTGCTCTGGAAGATGCCGCCGCGCAGCTCCAGTTCCTCGCGCAGCTCCGCGGAGTTGGTGAGGTTCCCGTTGTGGCACAGGGCCATGGTGCCCTTCACGTGGCGCACGAACATGGGCTGGGAATTGGTGCGGCTCTGGCCGCCCGTGGTACCGTAGCGGCAGTGGGCCACGGCCATCTGCCCGTGGTTCAGATCGGCCAGGGCGGCGGGGGTAAGGACCTCGTTGACGAGCCCCACGTCCTTGTGGACGCGGATGACGCCCCGGTCGTTGACAGCGATGCCGCAGCTCTCCTGCCCGCGGTGCTGGAGGGCATAGAGCCCGTAGTAGCAGGCGGAGGTGACATCGATGTCCTCGCCGTCCGCGTAGATGCCGAAGACGCCGCATTCCTCATGCAGCTTGTCCAAAAAGCTGTCCATCGTTTACTCTCCCAAAAGCCTCTTGAGCACCTCGCGGTAGGCCTCCGTTTCACCGCCGAGCCCGCGCCGGAAGAGATCCTTGTCCAGGTGCGCGTGGGTCCTCGTGTCCCAGAAGCGGCACGTATCCGGGCTGATCTCGTCGGCGAGGATGACGGTTCCGTCCGGCAGGCGGCCGAACTCGAGCTTGAAGTCGATAAGCTCGATCCCGGCGTCCCTGAGGTACTCGGTGAGGATGTCGTTG
>DAOPLW010000068.1:0-2207 GCA_035391945.1 Oscillospiraceae bacterium
CCCGACGGTGGTGATCCCGATGCACTACCGCACCGACCGGGCGGGGCTTCCGGAAATCGGCACCGTCGAACCGTTTCTCGCGCTGCGGCGCGACGTCGTCCGCTATGAGAGCGATGCGTTTCTCCTCACGAAAGATACGCCGCGCCAGACCGCCGTTCTGACGCAGAAATAGCCTTCGGTACAACCCAGAGGGGCCCCCGCGCACGTGCGCGGGGGCCCCTCTGGCCTTTTTCGCGGAAGGTTCCGGCGGGAGCCCCCTATTGTTTGTTTTCCGCTTCGCCGGTACGCGCAACGGACCTTTGTGTGGAAAGCTCCGGAGCACCGTGCGGCGTCAAAAAGAACGACCTTCGCATAAAATGCGAAGGTCGTCGCGTTTCACGCATTTTCCCGTTCGGGCGGTTCCCCCGGCGCTTCCTCCCGCGCCCAGTCGGCGCGGCGGCGCACCAGAAGCACCGCGGCGGAGAGCAGGTACACGATCGCAAATGCGAAGCGCAGCAGCGCCGCGGCGCCGTGCCCGTCGGCGAGCGTCACCATGGAGAAATAGACGCCCATCAGGCAGAAATAGAGGCACCGCGCGGGGCGCGGCTTTTCGAAGGCGCAGCCGGCGATATGGTAGAGCGCGAGGAGGACGCAGATGACGGCCAGAAGCTCATAGAGATAGCCCGGCACCACCGGGTCGGCCGCCCGCGCCTCGTAGGCGAGCACCAGCCAGTAGCAGACGTAGAACGCCGGCAGGAGCAGCACCAGGCTGCGCCGGTTGGCTGCCGGGTCCCGCCGGCAGTTGCGCGCGCCCAGGATCACGCCCGCCGCCGCGACGGGGGAAAAAAGCGCAAGGATGAGCTGCGTAAATTTCTGCGTGCCGCCCGTCAGGAACGGATAGAACGTCATGACGCCCGAAGCGACGAGCAGCATCGCCGCCGCGACCGCGCCGAAGAGATAGGCGTCGCCTCGCGCGGCAAACAGGCGCTCGTAAGGCGCGGCGCTTCCGCCCTGGCGGACGAGCGAGAGCAGCGCCAGCGCGACGACGACGGAAAGCGCGATGAGTAGCGGCGTCGGTTTCGTCCCGGAAATGAAGAGGCCCGTATCCGGCTCGAAAGCCACAAGCCGCTCCCAATAGCGCAGCGCGGCGCCCGTGGCGCCGGCACCCACGGTCAGCGCGACGGCGACGGCGCCCCGTATTCTTTCGTAACGTCCGACCACGCTCATTCCGCTAAGCCTCCAACCCTTGCCGCAAAGGCCATCCAGCCGTCTTTCTCCCGCCTCTCGAGCACTTCCAGCCCCGCCTCCTCCATGGCTTCCGCCACTTCGCCGGCGCGCGCGTCGATCACGCCGGAGGCGAGGAACACGCCGCCCGGCACAAGATAGCCGGGCGCCATGCCCGAAAGCGGAATGACGACGTCCGCGACGATGTTGGCCAGAACCACATCGAACAGCTTCGTCACGAGCACGGAAGCCATCATCGCATCGTGGAGGATGTCCCCGGCGCAGACGATGTAATCCTCCATCGCAACGCCGTTCAGATCCGCGTTTCCGTAGGCCACGCCGACCGCTTTCGTGTCGATATCGCAGGCGGCGGCGAAGGAAGCCCCCAGGCGCAGCGCGGAGATGGAGAGGATGCCGCTGCCGCAGCCGAGGTCCAGCACGCGGCAGCCGGGCCGGACGTATTTCTCCAGCAGTTCGAGACACAGCTGCGTGGAGGCGTGGCCCCCGGTGCCGAACGTGAGCCCCGGCTCCAGGTAAACGGCCGTCCGCCCTTCCGGAACGGGCGCGCCGCGCTCCCACTCCGGTACGATGTAGAGCTTCTCGCCGACGGCGAGGGGCTTATAATACTGTTTCCAGCCGTTTTCCCAGTCCTCGCTCCGGACCTTTGAGACGGTGAGCCGAAGCGGTCCCAGGTCCGTCTCCGGCACGCGCCCGGGAAGCGCCGCGAGTTCCTCGCGCAGGGCCGAAAGGCCCGTCTCGTCGTCCTCGCCGTAGTAAACGCGCACGCGGGAGACGCCCTTCCTGCTCTCCAGAAGCTCCTCGTCCACGTAGTCCCAGTATTGCCGGTTCTGCTCGAGAAACTGCAGAAAATCCGCCTCATCTTCAATTTCAAAGCCGTTTACGCCCAGCGCCGTGAGCATCGCGCAGACCGCGTCGATGCCCCCGGGCGACGTGTCGATGGCGGCGGCCAGATAATCACCCATACTCATTTCCCCGCGCGGTCT
>DAOPLW010000068.1:2307-6409 GCA_035391945.1 Oscillospiraceae bacterium
CAGACCTCGCGGGGGCCCCTTTCATTCTTATTGCTCCCGGCCGGAATCAATCCGGCCTGCGCCATTCTCCGCTCTGCTCCGAATGGACGGCGGCACCAGCCGCCGCTCGCTCTCGCTCGTGGTTTTGCGCGGTCTCAGACCTCGCGGGGGCCCCTTTCATTCTTATTGCTCCCGGCCGGAATCAATCCGGAGCGCGCCGTTCTCCGCTCCGAAGAGCTGTCCGGCCGCATACAAACAACACTCAGTCCCGCTTCTCGGGCGCGGCCTGCGTTGCGGCGCCTCCGTCAAATGCGGTCTGCGCCGCAGTTTCCCCGCCGGAAGCGCCCGGCGCCGGCGGAGCGGACGGGCGCGCGGGTTCGGAGGCCCGCTGCGTCCCGACCGGAAAATCGCTCGGCTTAAAGCCGTCCTGGCCGAGCATCGTCTCCAGCACGCGGATGTCGCTGGAGATATCAAGCACATCTTCGGCGAAGAGCCGGTCGAGCTGGCGCTCGAACCCGGAAACAAGCGTCTCCATGATGCGTTCGATGCTGTTTCTGGCCTCGGCGATGTTCCCGCCCTCCACGTCCTGCCGCTCGAGCTGCCCGTAGGCGTCCAGCAGCTTGAGGGTCACGGGCAGGTAGTAGTTCATGAAGGTGCGGATCTGCGGCAGCTTCTCCGGCTGCTTCTGCACGACCTCGAAAATGCGGCGCGTGAGCGTCTCGATGCGGTCGATCTGGCGCGAGACGGTCTCGTCGCGGATGAGCGCGTTGGCGGCGCGGATCTGCGCGAGAATCGCCTCAAACTCCGTCTGCGCGGGGCGCTCCCCTTCCGTTTCCCCGGCGCAGGCGCCGGGCGGATTGGCCTTCACGGAGCAAATGAACCGGCGGTTTACGAAATCCACGTAACCGTCCGGGAAATAGCCTCTGTTGATCATGTCCTGCAGGTCGCGGCAGGCGCGTTTATACGTCGTGGGGATGGAGGCGGCGAGCACATCGATGGAGGCCACCGGCGAAGCCGCGAGGAGAACGATATAGCGGTTGTAGCGCTCGACCCTTTTCTGAATGAATTGGGCGGCAAAGAGCAGCCCCGCGCCCGAAAGCCCGAACGCGGAAGCCCCGACGATCGCACCGAGGGACGCCTCCGCGGAACCGGAGATGAGGCCGCCCAAAAGCGTGGGCAGGAAAATCACCGCGCCGAGGCCCAGAAGCAGCGCGCCGATGAGGCGCAGGACGCCGCTGACGCGGAAGCCCGGGCGTTCCTCCGTCTTTCTCTCCGGGCGCTCCGGCGCCGCTCCCGCGTCCCGCCGGGCCGCGCGCTCGTCGTACCGGTCCCTGCGGCGCCGGGAGCGGTCGTCGTACGTGCGGTATTCGCCCGTTCCGACGTCGCCGGCGTTCGCCCCGACGTTGGCCAGGATCTTGCTGATGAGCAGGAACACGCCGACCGGCGGGAAGATCATGAGCATCAGGACGATGGCAAACCACGACGGTCCCTTCTCGCCCTTTTCGTATGTGCGATGAGAGGCCACGGAAGCGCTTCCCCCTTTCCCAGACTCCTTCCCCCCTGCCGCGTACCGCCGTACCCGGATTTTCCTTCGCGGACGCGGCCGCTACTTCACCGCCCAGTTGCCCGTCGCGGCGGCGCGGAGATAGGCGTTGATAAACCCGTCGATGTCGCCGTCCATGACGGCGCCTATATTGCCGTTCTCGAAGCCCGTGCGGTGGTCTTTGGCGAGCGTATAGGGCATGAAGACGTAGGAGCGGATCTGACTGCCCCATTCGATCTTCATCTGCACGCCCTTGATGTCCGAAATCTTCTCCAGGTGCTCGCGCTCGCGGATCTCCACGAGGCGGGAGCGCAGCATGCGCATGGCGTATTCGCGGTTCTGGTGCTGGCTGCGCTCGGTCTGGCAGGAGACGATGACGCCTGAAGGAATATGCGTGATGCGGATGGCGGACTCGGTCTTGTTGACGTGCTGGCCGCCCGCGCCGGAGGAGCGGTAGGTATCGACCTTGAGGTCCTCGGGTCGGATGTCGATCTCCACGTCGTCCGGGATCTCCGGCATGACCTCGAGCGCGGCGAACGAGGTGTGCCGCCGGCCGGAGGCGTCGAACGGCGAAATGCGCACCAGCCGGTGCACGCCGTTCTCGCTGCGGAGGTACCCGTAAGCGTTTTCGCCCTCGATGAGGACGGTGGCGGACTTCATGCCCGCCTCGTCGCCGTCGAGGTAGTCGAGGACCTTGTACTGGAAGCCGCGGCGCTCCGCCCAGCGGGTGTACATGCGGAAAAGCATCTGCGCCCAGTCCTGCGCCTCGGTGCCGCCCGCGCCGGCATGGAAGGATAAAATGGCGTTGTTGGCGTCGTATTCACCCGAGAGGAGCGTCTGCAGACTGGCTGTCTCCAGCTCTTCGGAGAGCTTCTCAAACCCCTGCTCGAGCTCCGGGAGCAGACTCGGGTCGTCCTCCTCGCTCCCCATTTCGCAGAGCGTGTGCAGGTCCTCCCACTGGGAGACCATGGCCGCGTGCTTCTGGTGCTTGGCCTTGAGCTGCTTGATGCGCTGGAGGACCTTCTGCGAATTCTGCATGTCGTTCCAAAAGCCGTCGGCGGTGCTCTCCGCCTCCAGGCGCGCGATCTCCTTCTCCCCGTTCTCCAGATCGAACGCCAGGCCGAGGTCGCGCAACTGCGGTTTCAGGCCGTTGAGTTTCACTTTGTATTCATCGTATTCAATCATAGGGCCGTAACACTCCTTCGGTCACATGGCTGACCTAGATATTATATCCGCTTTCCCCCAAGCTGTAAAGCCGCCGCCGCGGGAAATTTCCCCGCGTTTCCGCCTTCGGTCCTTTTTCTCCCCATCCGCCTTTCCCGCAAAATCCGACAGTTGCGGACCTCTTTCGACACGTGATATAATATTTTATTGACATGCTTTGCATATTGAACGTCCACGGACGGGGAGGGTCGGACATGGGGATTCACGACGGGCACCGCAAACGACTCAAAACGCGCTTTCTCTCCCAGGGTCTTGACGGCTTCGACGACCACACCGTGCTCGAACTTCTGCTTTTCTACGGCGTGCCGCAGCGGGACGTCAATCCCCTCGCGCACGCGCTTCTCTCCCATTTCGGCAGCCTCGCGGCCGTGCTCGACGCGCCGGCGGAGGAACTCCTTAAGGTTCCGGGCGTGGGCGAATCGGTCGCGACGCTCCTGAAGCTCGCGCCGCAGCTTGGCCGCCGCTACATGATCTCCCGCGTTGGCGCGGGCGAGGCGCTCGTCACCTCCGCGCAGATGGGGGCCTATCTCGTGCCGCGCTTTTTCGGCGAACGGGACGAGGTGGTCTACATCGTCTGCCTGGACGCCAAGTGCAAGGTCCTCGGCTGCCAGCTTCTCTTCCGGGGCGGCATCAACTCCGCCTTCGTGAGCGTGCGCAAGATCGTCGAAGTCGCGCTCATCTACAACGCCGCGGGCGTCATCCTCGCCCACAACCACACGAGCGGCGTCGCCGTCCCGTCGCAGGAGGACTGCCAGACCACCGCCGCCGTCAAGCGCGCGCTCTCCGCCGTCGGCGTGGAGCTCGTGGACCACATCGTCGTGGCCGACGACGACTTCGTCTCCATGGCGCAGAGCCACGCGCTCTAGGCTTCCAGGGAGGATTCCGTCCCCCTTGGATACAGAGCCGCTTTGCGGCTTTGATAACCCCCTCGCCTTTGCATGGCAAAGGCGCCCGCGGACACGCCTCCGCGGGTAGCGGAACGCCGCGGGGATTTTTCGCACGCAGAATTGGCTTGCAATCATACAAATGTTCTGTTATAATGGAGCGACTGGGGGTGCTCCATATGCCGGACTTCAAAGTGGTGAGCGAATACAGGCCCGCGGGCGACCAGCCCGAGGCCATCGACGCGCTCGCGCGCGGTTTAGAGAACGGCCTTGACGAGCAGACCCTCCTCGGCGTCACCGGCTCCGGAAAAACCTTCACGATGGCGAAGGTCATCGAGCGCGTGCAGCGCCCGACGCTGGTGCTCGCGCACAACAAAGTGCTTGCCGCGCAGCTGTGCGCGGAGTTCAAGGAGTTTTTCCCGGAAAACGCCGTGGAATATTTTGTCTCCTATTACGACTATTATCAACCCGA
>DAOPLW010000069.1:0-6351 GCA_035391945.1 Oscillospiraceae bacterium
ATGGACACGGCGACGATGCAGAGAACGATCGGAATGGCGGCGATCAGTGCGTATTTAATTTTTTTCTTCATGCGTCTCTCTCCCAATCAGATAGATACCCGCATCCGGACGGGGGAAGTCGATCCGGTCCGTCTCCCTCTTTCTAGATTGGGAGGCGTTTCCTGTCGAACACCAGAACGCTGGCGGCAAAAAGAACGGCGGTCATGGCGAAAAGCAGAATGTTGATGCCCGTCGTGTTGCCGTTTTGCACGATGGCTGTGGCGTCGAGAAGGGAGAAAATGGACAGGTCCTTGAACACCTCCGCGTCCTCCGACACGCCGCCGATCATAAAGAGCAGGAAGAAGGCCAGGGGGATGCTCGCGCCGAAGGCGAGCGACCGCCTGGTCTCGTTGAAGAGGCACGAGTAGAAGAAGCAGACCATCGCCAGCGCCATCGTGAGGAGCGCCGCGGAGGCGTGCAGCCTGGTATACGCCGCGACGTTGAGCATGCCGGGGAACAGGGTCTCGGCGGCGTAGATACCCACCAGATAGACGACTGAGAAGAGCAGCGCGATGGAACCGAGCAGGTAGACCGCCTGCGTCACGATGATTCTCTTCCGGGAGGTGGGCGTCTGAAGCAGATAGGAGAAGGCGCCGCTGTCCACCATCTTGCACACCAGGCGGTTGGAGAGGATGATATAGTAGACCATGGGAAAGGCGAAAACCAGAAACCCGTAATAGAAACCGGCGATGAAGCCCGTCAGGTCGCTGCTGGTAGTGTCGAAGCCGAAGGCGGCGATCATCTGCGAGGGCAGCATGTCCATCATCTCCATGAGGGACTTGCTGGAATTCGGGTCGAACATATACATGATGATGCCCAGGTACATGGACATGACCCCGCAGAAAATCAGGAGCAGGACGAAGTTGTTTTTGATGTTCATCTTCAGCAGCGTCAGGCTCATGCCGGTCCCTCCGTCGCATAGTAATTGAGAAATATCTCTTCCAGTGTCTGCGCTTTGGATTCCAGCGACTCGATCCCGAGCGGGGAAAGCGCCCGGACGAACCTTGAGACCTCGTCGCCCTTGACGGTGATCCTCGCCGCGTGGCCGGAGACTTCGTCTACCTCGAATCCCTGCGCGGCGAGGCGCTGCGCGTCCCCGGCGTCCCGGAATTTCACCACGTACGCCTTTCTCTGCGCGTCCTTGAGCGCGCCGACGTCGCTTTTCGCGACGAGCCTGCCGTCCTTGATGATGATCACCTCGTCGCAGGTGCGCTCGACCTCCTCGAACATATGGCTGGACATCAGGATGGTCTTGCCCGCTTTTTTCTGCTCGAGGATGAGGTCCACAAAGCGGTTCTGCATCAGCGGGTCCAGGCCGCTCGTCGGCTCGTCCAGGATCAGGACGTCGGGGTCGTGCATGAAGGCGGTGACGATGCCGAGCTTCTGCTTCATGCCTTTGGAGAATTTTTTGATCTCCCTGCGCGGGTCGAGCTCGAAGCGCTCGATGAGCTCCTTTTGCCGGGAAAAATCCCGGATGTGCCGCATTTTCCCCATGAATTTGAGAAACTCGCTCCCGGTCATACCGTCCAGAAAGGCGATTTCGCCCGGGATATACCCGAGGAATTTCTGGATCTCCGGCGCGCGCGCCACGCTGTCGAGGCCCCCGATGCTGCACGTGCCGGCGTCGGGCCTGGTGAAGCCCAGCATGCACCGGATCGTGGTCGTCTTCCCCGCGCCGTTCGGGCCGAGGTAGCCGAGCACCTCGCCCCGTTTCACCGTGAAATCGACGTCGAAGATCCCCTTGCCCGAAGGATAGACCATCGTCACCTTGCGCACTTCGATCATTGCCCCGCCTCCTCGCCGCTGTGTCATCCCTATTTTAGCACCTCTCCCCGCTTTCCGTAAAGCCCTTATGTACGCGTCGCGCGCGGCGGCCGCCCGTAAGCGTTCATATAACGCCGGCGATCTGCGGATAATGGACATTGAGGGCTCCCCAGCCTGGTTTTTAACCGGGATTTTACCAAAATATGATAAGCGCCTGATTTCTTTGCGCGGCCCGTGTGGTATGATAGCGGCAGATACAAATCGGACAGGAAAGAAGGAAACGTATGCCGGCCAGTTTGGCGCACCATCAGTTCGGCCAGGATGTGCTCTGCCGCCTCGATGCCGATATCCGCTCGTTCGCGCTCGCCCACAAGCGGGAATTCGACATCGGCCTGCAGGGTCCGGACATCTTTTTTTACTACAGGCCGTACCGAAAAAATAAAATTTCCGGTTACGGCATCGAGCGGCACAGCCAGCCGGCCAGCCGGATGTTCGCCCCCATCTGGGAGACCCTGCGGGAAAATGCGGCGCTCTCCTACCTCATGGGGCTCGTCTGCCATTATACCCTCGACCGGGATTGCCATCCCTATGTGAACGGGCACAGCCGCGACGCCCTGGAACACCTGAGGATGGAGTCTGCCTACGACCGGCACGTCATGTCCTGCCGCGGGCTGACGACGGCGAGATATCTCCTTGTGCCGGACTCCGGCCTGGACTACGGGGCGATGGCCTCGCTCTGGCCCGGCATGACGGCCGGCACCGTGAGGGCCTGCGTCCGTTCCCAGCGGCGCTACACCTGGCTGCTGGACCACGGTAAATTTCTTTCCTTCTGCGAGACGGCCGCGCGCAGGCGCGGCGCGTTTACGCCCCTGACCCTTCCGTCCTGCGTAAGCGGCGTGCAGCAGGAGCACGCCCGCCGCCTGGAATCGCTCTACGGGCAGGCTTTGGACGAATGCCCGGAGCTGATCCGAAGGGTGATCGGGGCGATGGGGGCAAGGTGGGCGGACTGCGAAGGGTTCGATCTGAATTACGAAGGAGAAGCGGCGGACGGGCCGGGCGGGGAAGCGCCGGCGCCCCTGTGACGCCGGAGGCCGCCCTCCGACGGGAAGCGACACATCGGAAGCCGCCTTTCTGTAGCACATCTCCCTTCGCCGGTTCATAGAATAACGGAGACGCAGAAAGGAGCTGACCCCGCATGTACAGAAGGTGCCCCTCTCCCCCGAACAGGAATGCGGCCCCCGCACCCGCCGCGTTTACGGACTATGGACCGGAACCGTTTGTGATCAACATTGATAGGGCCACGATACAGAACAATACGTTCCGCACCGCGCTGTGGACCGGGAAACATCTGCAGCTTACCCTCATGAGCATCAATCCCGGGGAGGAGATCGGCCTGGAGAACCATCCCCATATCGACCAGTTCCTGCGGATCGAACAGGGGCGGGGACTTGTGCAGATGGGAAGCAGCAGAGAGAATCTGTCCTTTCAGCGATACGTCTCGGAAAACGACGCGATCCTCATACCGGCCGGGACATGGCATAACCTCGTCAATACGGGCAACAGGCCGCTGAAGTTATATTCCATCTATGCGCCCCCGCAGCATCCGAAAGGTACCGTTCACAGAACCAGGGCGGACGCCATGGCGGCGGAATAAGGCGGAGCCCATCGTACGTACATACGGAAGGCCCCCGGCCGCATGCCGCGGCCGGGGGCCTTCGCCTGCCGAATAGCTTTCCGGCCTCTTCGACAGACTCAAGCGCGTTTTGGAGGCGGCGCGGGCCGTTTCCAAAACGCGCTGACCGAACGCGAAAAATCACTCTGATGGTTTTCTTTCACAATTTCTTTCCTTCCGGACCTTTTCGGGCGAGGATTCTGAATCGTCCGAAGCCCCCGGCCGCATGCCGCGGCCGGGGGCTTCCTTCTGCGTTAAAACTGGTTGAGCGCGACGAGAACCGGGTCCCACACGGGGGAAAACGGCGGCGAATAGGCCAGGTCCATGTCCAGGAGCTGCTCCACCGTGGCGCCCACCGTGATCGCCGTCGCCAGCATGTCGATCCGCATGGCCGCGCCCTCATAGCCGACGATCTGCGCGCCCAGAAGGCGGTGGCCAGACGCTTCCGCGATGAGCTTGAGGTAGACCTCCCTGGACGCCGGGCAGTAGTGGGCGGCCGTGTCGGCCTTGATCCGTCTGGCGACGTAGGCGATGCCCGCCGCCTGACACTCCTTCTCGCCGAGCCCGGTGCGGGAGACCTCCATCTCGATGGCGCGCGCGATCCCGGTCCCGATGACGCCGTGGAAAGCGGCGTTCCCGCCGGCGGCGTTTTCCCCCGCGGCCTTCCCCTGCTTGTTCGAGGTGGTCCCCAGCGGGATATAGGTCTCCTTCCCCGTCAGGAGATGGGTGACGGTCGCGCAGTCGCCGGCGGCGTAGACGCCCTCCAGATTGGTTTCGGCCCGTTCGTTCACCCGAATCGCGTTTTTGACCCCGAGGTCGATCCCGGCCGACGCCGCCAGCTCCGAATTCGGCACGACACCGATGGCCAGAAGCACGAAGTCCGCCGGGATGTCCCCCTTGTCTGTGTGCACGCCCCCGACCGTCTGCGTCCCGAAAAAGCCCCGGACGGCCCGGCCCGTATGGACCGCGATCCCTTTGGATTCCAGATAGCGCTGCATGACGGTCGCCATGTCCTCGTCCATGTTGGGGATGATGTGGCTCCCCCGCTCCACGATGGAGACCCGGCAGCCCAGATCGACGAAGTTCTCCGCCATTTCCAGCGCGATGTATCCGCCGCCGATGATGGCGATCTCCCGCGGGCGGCGCGTCTGCAGGAACGTTTTGATGCGTAGGCTGTCGCGCACGGTGCGAAGCGAAAAGACGCCCTCCAGGTCCGCTCCCTCCATCGGCGGCGCGAAAGAACGCGCGCCGCTGGCCAGGATCAGCCGGTCGTAGCGGTCTTCGTAAGTCATGCCGCCGGCCAGATCCCGGATGCGCACGGTCCCTTTTTCCGGGCTTATTTCCTCCGCGCGGGAGAGGATCTTCACCGCGATGTCCTGCTCTGCGAAATCCGCGACCGTCCGGGCGAAGAGCTTCTCCTCCGACGCGATCTTTCCGCCGATGAAATACGGCAGGCCGCAGCCCGCGTAAGAGATATGCTCGCCGTCCGTATAGACCCGGATGTCGGCGTCCGGGTCCGTGCGCCTGGCTTTGGCGGCGGCGCTCATACCCGCGGCCACGCCGCCGATGATGACGATTTTTTTCTTCATTGCCGGCAACCTCCTTATTTTGTCTGGCAATTGCAAATGCTTCCTATTAATCTAAATATATCCATTCGGGAGGTAAATGTCAAACGGGATTTGAAAATAGTTCAGATCGGCCGCAGAGAGAGCGCGCAAAAAGGACCCGGCCCCCGTCCCGCCTCCGGAAGAGGCAATAAACCGCCGCCGCGACCGGTTTGTCGGTCGCGGCGGCGGTTTTTCCGTTTTATCGTTTTCGCGTCCCGGCCGCTCAGTGCGCGGCGGCGGTGACGCTCCGCCTGCGCTGCGTGGCGCGCACCACGCAGGACAGGGAGAAGCACACCACGAAATAGCCCAGCGCGGCAAAGACGTACAGCGCGAAAATAGCCGTTCTGTTGCCGCCGCTCTTGCTGAGCACCACCTGGACCGTGCGGAAGAATTCCAGCACGCCGAAGCCCGCGAGGAAAGACGTGTCCTTCACGGTGGTGATGACCTGGGAGAGAAGCGACGGGACGATGCGCCGGAACGCCTGGGGCAAAATGATGTACCACAGCGTCTGCAGGAAGGTGAAGCCCTGGGACTGCGCCGCCTCGAACTGGCCCCGGGAGATGGAGTTGAGCCCTCCCCGGACGATCTCGGCGATGACCGAGGCCGTATAGAGGAGCAGTGCCAGCCCGCCCCGCGTGGAGAGGCTGGAGCCGCCCCCCGGAACCAGGAAGCCGAAGGTGAACATCCACAGGAGCAGCGGCGTGTTGCGGAACACCTCGATATAGGCGGCGGCCAGGCGCCCGAGCACAAAGCGCTCGTAGTTGCGCAGGAGTCCCAGAGCAGCCCCCAGCGGGATGGAGAGGCACACCACGCCCACAGAGAGGGCGAGCGTGAGCCCCATGCCGGACCAGATAAACCGGAGGTTATCGGGCGTGAAGACCGGAGCGAGCGTCTCTAACATTCCGCCGCGCCTCCCATCACAGGACCGCTCACCGCAACGGTGGGCACGTCGTGGTGCTTGAGGCGCTCCTCGTACCGGCGCGCCATGGTGGCAAGCGGATAGCACAGAATAAAGTACAAGACGCCTGCGGTCGCGTACGCCGGGCCGTAGTTGAGCGTATAGGACGCCCAGGAATCGGCCGTGTACATGAGGTCGAGCCCCGCGAAGAACGCCAGGACGGAGGTGTTCTTAATGAGGTTCACCGCCTGGTTGGTAAGGGGCGGCAGAATGATCTTCACCGTCTGCGGCAATATGATGTACCACATGGTCTGCAGGTAGGTAAAGCCCTGGGACTGCGCCGCCTCGGTCTGTCCCCTGGGGATGGAGCC
>DAOPLW010000070.1:0-6327 GCA_035391945.1 Oscillospiraceae bacterium
CTTCACTGCCGCAGAACTCAGCCCAAAGGTCATTTTGGGAATCTATGACGTAATAACCGTTCTGCTCATCTTTTTTGAGTTTAGACACGTCCAGAATGGAAGGTAGCTTCGATAAAACCAGGGTTTCAATGTGCTCGAAATTCTCGCAGTCATCCGGTACCAAATCATTTGTTTTGCACGACAGATTATCCATGATCCAATTACCGCATTTTTCACGAAACGGCGTTATCATATCATGCGACTCGGCGGCTATGTCAAGCCCTCTGTCGTCGTACAGATTCAACAGCATATTCAGCTTGGTATCAAGAAGGTATACAAAAAATTCAAGGTCACGAAATCCTCCGAAATCAGCCTTTACGATCTCCTTGAAAAGCAATTCAATGTTTGCCGGATAAGCCTGAAGGTCCCAATAACACCTGACCTCTTTCAAAAGCGCGTCAGGATCATCTTCCAGCGGTACTATTTCTGAATACCGCTCCTGCGGGGGAGGCAGGCGTGTTAATTCGCAAAAGCGTCCGAGCAGCTTTTTCTCAGTATTGTCGCCATAGGGATATATGATCCAAAGTAATTGTGTCAAACGTGCCGGGCGCGTTTTGGTAAACAGTAACCGCTCTGCGTACTGCTTCCCGGAAATATTTCCTGCTTAAGATTCTGAAGCCATAACAGAAAAAAGGGTCGCCGTCCCCGATTTCAAACCGAATCCCAACGGGGCAGTTGTTGTAAACGGGAGAGTCAATTTTTTCAAGCCCAATTCGTTTAGACGTAATCTCTGTTCTCTCTTTAAGCAAATTTCAGTCCCCCAAATTTAATCAACTGAATTTAGTATGCCAAATAACCTCAAAAACCAAAAGGTCTTGAACAAAAAAAGTTCAAGACCTTTTGAAAAATTTGGTCCGGGTGACTGGATTCGAACCAGCGGCCCCTTGCTCCCAAAGCAAGTGCGCTACCAAACTGCGCCACACCCGGGAAAACGGCGGAAGCTTAGAGGAGAAAAGCTTTTGCGAGAGAGAAGTAGATGGCCAGCGTGATCGCATCCACGATGGTCGTGAGCATCGGGCCGGCCATGAGCGCCGGGTCGAGGTGGATGCTCTTGGCCACAATGGGGAGCGTGCAGCCGATGCACTTGGAGACCACCACCGCGCAGAGCATGGTCGCGCAGACGACGAGATAGACCGGCACGCCGCCGCCGCTGCCGAGGACCATCATCCGGCCGAAATTGACCACCGCGAGCGCCGCGCCGCACAAAAGCGCCACGCGCACTTCCTTAAAAAGAACCTTGAGATAGTCCCCAATCGTGATTTCGCCCAGCGCGAGACCGCGGATAATCAGCGTGGAGACCTGAGTGCCCGCGTTGCCGCAGGTGTCCATGAGCATGGGGATGCAGGCCGTAAGGCCCACGACCAGCGCCAGCATCCCTTCGAAATTCTCGATGATCTTCCCCGTGAAGGTGGCCGAGACCATCAGGATCAGGAGCCAGACAATGCGGTTTCTGGCGAGCGTGAACACACTGGATTTCAGATATTCCTGCTCGGCGGGCTGCAGGAGGGCCATCTTTTCGAAGTCCTCCGTGTTCTCTTCTTCGATGATATCGACGATATCGTCGATGGTGATGATGCCCACGAGCCGGTTTTCATTGTCCACCACGGGGACGCTCAGAAGGTCGTATTTCCGCGCGATCTCGGCGACCGTCTCCTGGTCCTCCAGGGTATGGACGCTGATGATCTGCTCGTCGTCCGCCATGATGTCGTGGATGCGGGCGGTCTCCTCCGAGAGGAGCAGCCGCCGGAGCGGCAGGATGCCGACCAGATGGCGCTGATCATCGATCACGTAGCAGGTGTAGATCGTCTCCTTGTCCAGCCCCGTCTTGCGGATGACGCGGATGGCGTCGGCCACCGTGAAGCGGTCGTGCAGCTCCACGAACTCGATGGTCATGAGGCTGCCGGCGGAGTCCTCCGGGTACTTCAGGAATTTGTTGATGACGTCGCGCGTCTCCGGGCTGGCGTTGGCCAGAACACGCTTGACCACGTTGGCCGGGACCTCCTCAAGAAAGTCGACCGCGTCGTCCACGTAGAGTTCCTCGACGAGGAAGTTGACTTCCTTATCGCTGCTGTACTCCACGATGCGCTGCTGGATTTCTGGTTCGAGATACGCGAAGACCATCGCGGAAAGGTCTTTGGGAAGGATGCGGAAGACGAGAAGCTGCTTTTCGCCCTCCAACTCCATCATGAACTCCGCGATGTCGACCACGTTCATCTCCACGAGCTGGTTCTTGAGTTCCTTGATGCGGTTTTCCCGCAGGAGCGCAAAGAGCTTCTCAAAAGAAATTGCCTCCATTTTGACACCTCTTTCCCCACGACAGGGCGAGGGTGCCAAAACAGAGACACAAAAACACAAACGTCGTATGGGTTTTATCCGACGCTCGATCCGGTGAGTTCCTGTTTTGCCGCCTTGGCCGATGCCGCGGAATTGCTTCGCTTTGGTTCACTGCGTAAACTACTGTCGCCGGTATCCAAAACAGGCTCACCTCCTTGTCTCGATTCTATTCTTTATTATACGCCAGGAAAGAAATTTCGTCAACCAAAATCCTGTAGTCTCCCGACCGCGTCCGCACGCATAGACTGAACGGGGAGGAGATGATTGGCATGGATTTCGGATTCGCTCCGGTTGGCGCCATCACGGTGATCTGCTATTTGCTTGCGCAGGGTGTGAAAGCGACGCTGATTGACAATAAATGGATCCCAGTCATTGCCGGAACCATGGGCGGCATCCTCGGCGTTGCGGCGCTCTTTGTGATGCCGTCTTTTCCCGCGACCGACGCGATCACGGCGGCCGCGGTCGGCATCGTGAGCGGCTTTGCCGCCACAGGCGTGCACGAATGCGTGCGGCAACTGAGCGGCAGCTCGGGCAAAACAGCAGGAGATGCGGCGGGCGAGAATACGAACGCCGGGAAATAAGAGCTGCGGGCCGGGAAAACCCGGCCCGCGGCGTTTTATTTCCCGAAATAGCCGTTGTAAACGGACTTGCTCTCCTGCACCATGATGAATGCCTTCTCGTCCATCGTGCGGATGAGGTTTCGGACCTCTTTCTGCTTGGTGCTCTCGATTTCGATAAAGAGCATGTATTTCTGCTCCCCGAACTTTGAACCGAGCACCTCCACGACCGAGACGGCGTAGCCCGCGTCCCGGATGGCGGCGATGAGGTCGTCGTCGCGCTTGGAGGTCACGACCTGGAAGCAGATCTTGGTCTCGATGATCTTGTCCGCCAGGACGCAGCCGAGAAGCGTCCCTGTGGAAAAGCCGGCGGCATAGGCGAGCGTAATGGGAAGGCCGCCCATGTCGCTCGTGATGGCCTCCCGTACGACGAGAAACCAGAGCCCGGATTCCATGAAACCGAGGCCTGCGGCATAGAGCCGGCGGCCCTTGACGACCTGGATCGTGCGCAGCGTGCCGAGCGAGACGTCCGCGATGCGGCAGCAGAAGACTTTGACGCAGAGCAAAAGGACGGACAGAGCAGGTCCCATGATGATGCACCCTTGCTTATTATTGTAATATTGTAACGCAAAAATGCCATGTGCTGTGCATACGGCATTTCATCTCTGCTGGCCAGAGTGAAATGATAGGGCGGCGCGTCTCCGTCTTACTCCCGGCGAAACCCAGCGGAGCGGATTCGGCGGGAAAAGGAGGGGCAAGGGAGCGGGCGGATGACGTTCTTTTGAAAAAAGAACGTCGGAGCAAAGCGGACTTTGCCCCGACTTGGTCCGAGTGACTGGATTCGAACCAGCGGCCTCTTGAACCCCATTCAAGCGCGATACCAAACTTCGCCACACCCGGTTATTAGCCTAAGTATAATACCACAGGCTCCTGCGGGATGCAAGCACAAAATATGCGGTTTTGCGTGAAAAAATAAAATTCCCTCTTTACTTTCATAAGGTAAAGTGTTAAACTACAAAAACCGGGAATTTGATCCGGAGAAAGGGAGTATGCACCGTGCGGGAGCGCAGCAAGCAGGGCGGGGAAAGCCTGCATCAGGCGATCCTCTCGCTGAGAACGCCGGAGGAGTGCCGCTGTTTTCTGGAGGACCTGTGCACGATCACGGAACTGCGCGCCATGGAGCAGCGCATGGAGGTGGCGGCCCTTCTGGCCGATGGCCGGATCTACAGCGACATCCTGCGCGAGACGGGCGCGTCGAGCGCCACGATCAGCCGGGTCAATCGCTGCCTGCAGTACGGTGCGGGCGGGTACCGTCTGGTTCTTGCAAGAAGGAAGGAAAACCCCGATGGCGGTCTATGAGGCGCTCGCGCGCTTTTACGACAGTCTCACGGGGGATGTCGGCTACGAAGCCTGGGCAGACTATCTCGAGCGCCATCTGAAAAAGAGCCGCCGCAGCGTGCGGACCGTGCTCGACCTCGCGTGCGGCACGGGGACGCTCTCGTGCATCCTGGCCGAGCGGGGGTACGAGGTCGTCGCCGTGGACGCCTCCAGTGAGATGCTTGCCGTCGCGGCCGGGAAGGCGCGGCGCGTCGCCGGCGAGGCGCCGCTGCTTCTCTGCCAGCGCATGGAGCGCCTGGACCTCTACGACACGGTGGACGCCTGCGTCTGTGCGCTGGACAGCATCAACTATGTGACGGACGCGCGGACGCTCCGGCGGGTGTTTGCGCGCGTGTTTCTGTTTCTCAATCCCGGCGGGCGCTTCATCTTCGACATCGACACGCCCGCGAAGCTCCGCGCCATGGACGGGCAGGTCTACCTCGACGAGCGGGAAGACGTCTACTGCGTCTGGCGCGGAGACTGCGGCGCGCGGAGGAAGGTCTGCGCCCTCGCCATGGATCTCTTCCGGCGCGAGGGCGGCGTCTGGCTGCGCGAGACGGAGGAGCACCGCGAGCGCGTCTGGGAGCCGGAGGAGCTTGAGGAGATGCTGCGCGGGGCCGGATTTTCTTCCGTCCGGCAGTACGGCGCGCTGCGCATGCGCGCGCCGAAGCCGGGGGAGCAGCGGATTTTTTTTGTTGCGGAAAAGGAGCTGTGAATATGCGGGATGAAATTGTAAGGGCCGTTGCGAAAAACGCGCCCGTGAAAGCGGCGGCTGTGACGGGCGCCGGCCTTGTGCAGCGGGCGTATGAGATCCACCATACCACGCCCGTCGCGACGGCGGCGCTGGGGCGCTGCCTTCTGGCGGCGTCCATGATGGGAAACGCCATGAAGGAGGAAAACGCCTCCCTGACGCTGCGCGTGGAGGGCGGGGGGCCTCTGGGTGCCGTCACGGTCGTATCCGACAGCGCGGGGAACGTGCGCGGCTATGTCCGGAATCCCGCGGCGGACGTGCCCTCCGTGCGGCCGGGAAAACTCGACGTGGGCTCGGCCGTGGGCGCGGACGGGTACCTCACCGTCGTCCGCGACCTGGGGCTCAGGGAGCCGTATGTCGGCCGCGTCCGGCTCGTGAGCGGGGAGATCGCCGAGGATGTGACGGCCTACTTTGCCGAAAGCGAGCAGACGCCCTCCGCCTGTGCGCTGGGCGTCCTCATTGAACGGGACCGCTCCGTGGGCGCCGCAGGCGGCTATCTCATCTCCCTCATGCCCGGCGCGGACGACGAGACCGTGGAAAAACTCGAGGCTGGCATCCGCGCGGCGGGAGAGGTGAGCCCCCATCTCGCGGCGGGGCTGGACGCCGAGGGCCTCCTGCGGCTGGTCCTGCGGGATTTCGAGCTGGAGGTTTCGCCCGCCGAGCCGGTTTCCTACCGCTGCTACTGCGACCGCGCGCGGGTGGAGCGGGCGCTTATCAGCCTTGGGAAAGGGGAACTGCAGGCGCTCATCGACGAGCAGGGCGGGGCGGAGATGACCTGCCAGTTCTGCGACGCGGTGTACCGCTTCGACCGCGCCCAGCTCGAACACCTTCTCGCCGACGCTGCGCGGCCCTGAAAAACGAAAGTCCTTCTGCGGCTGCATCGGAGTAGCTTGGCCGGCCCGCGTCCCGCCGCGCGCGGCGGGACGCGGGCCGGCTGCGTCGTTTCCGGTGTTTTGCCGGGCGTCCGGATCGGAGCGGTCGGCCGGCCGAAAAGCGGAGCGGCTTTTTTTCGACACGGGGAAAGAAATATCTCGCATTTCTCCTTTTTTGAGGTTGACAGCAAAGTCCCGCTCTAGTATAATAACTCTCGCCGCTTCGTCGGGATGGCGGGCCCCGCGCTCGGCCGCGAGCAGGTCCCGACACCGGGCGAAGCTGCGCTCGGCGTCGTCCAGGCGATCGCCCGCCAGGCTGACGAGGCCGATGTCGAGGTGGATCCACGGCTCGCGGGCGGCCGCCTCGGGCCCCGTTCGCTGCACGATCTCGAGAGCG
>DAOPLW010000071.1:0-6263 GCA_035391945.1 Oscillospiraceae bacterium
GAGGCGATCGACCTGGCGCTGCGCGCCATCGTGGAGCCGGGGGATGAGGTGATCGTGCCCACGCCCTCTTTCGTCTGCTATGGGCCGCTCGCCTCGCTTGCCTGCGGAAAAGCCGTGGAGCTGGAGCTTTTTGCGGAGGATGAATTCCGCCTCACGCCGGAGCGCCTGCGCGCGGCCATTACGCCGAAAACCAAGGCGCTGATTTTGCCCTTCCCCTGTAACCCCACCGGCGCCATCATGGAAAGGCAGGACCTGGAGGCCATTGCGGACGTGCTCCGGGGGACCGATATCATGGTCATCTCCGACGAAATTTATGCGGAGCTGACTTACGGCGGCAAACACGTGTCCTTTGCCTCCATTCCCGGCATGTACGAGCGGACCATTCTCGTCTCCGGTTTTTCCAAGGCCTTCGCCATGACCGGCTGGCGGCTCGGCTACGCCTGCGGACCGGAACCGGTCATCGCCCAGATGACGAAGATCCACCAGTTCGGCATCATGTCCGCCCCCACCATGGCGCAGTACGCGGGCATCGAGGCCATGGAGCACGGCATGGACGACATCGCCGAGATGTGCGCTTCCTACGACGAGCGCCGCAAGCTTCTCTACGAAGGCTTTTGCGGCATGGGGCTCTCCTGCTTCGAGCCGCGCGGCGCGTTTTATATGTTCCCGTCCATCCGCAGCACCGGCCTTAGCTCCGAGGCGTTCTGCACGCGCTTTCTCACCGAGGAGCGGGTGGCCGTCATTCCGGGCTCCGCGTTCGGCGCCGGCGGCGAGGGCTTCATCCGCTGCTGCTACGCCGCTTCGAAAGAAAATCTGGAGGAATCCCTGCGCCGCATGGAGCGTTTTATCGGGCGTCTGAAACAAAGGGATGCCTCCTGACAGGGAGGTCACGTTTTGAAATACGTTCTCATCATCGGCGACGGCATGGCGGACAACCCCGTGCCGTCCCTGGGCGGCAAGACGCCGCTGGAATACGCGAAGAAGCCCGCGATCGACGCGCTGGCGCGGAAGGGGGAGGTCGGGAGCGTCCTGAACGTGCCAAAAGGGCTCCCCGCCGGAAGCGACACCGCGATCCTCTCCATCTTCGGCTGCGACCCGCGGCAGTGCTACACCGGCCGCGCGCCGCTGGAGGCGGCTGCATCCGGCATCGCGCTTTCGCCCGGCGACGCGGCATACCGCTGCAATATGGTCACCTTCCAGGACGGGGACATGCCCTTCGAGGAGAAGAAGATCCTCTCCCACAGCGCGGGCTCCATCGAGGGGAACGTCTCCGACGAACTGGTCACGGCGCTTTTCGAAGACCCTGCCTTCAAAAAGCTTGCGGACGAGGCGGGCATGGAAGTCCATCCCGCTTCCTCCTTCCGCCACATCGCGGTGCAGCATCCGCGGACGGTACGGCGCGACGGCCCCGGCTTTCGGGCCGCGGCGGTGAAACAGCCGGTCGATCTGAAGGGCATCGTCCTCACGCCGCCGCACGACCATCTGGGCGAGGCGATCGGGCCGATCCTTCCCAAAGGCTGCCCGAATGCGCAGGTCCTTCGCGGCCTCATGGAGGCGGCGTTCCGTTTCCTGGACCACCATCCCATCAATGAGGGGCGCCGCGCCGCGGGCAAGCTCCCCGCCAACGGCATCTGGTTCTGGGCGGAGGGAACGGCTGTGAAGCTTCCTTCCTTTACAGAGAATTACCGCCGCGACGGCGGCGTCGTGAGCGCGGTGCCGCTCTGCCACGGTATCGCGGCCCTTACGGGCCTCGAGCGCATCTTCGTCGAGGGCGCTACGGGCGAACTGGAGACCAACTACGAGGGCAAGGTGGACGCGGCGACGGAGGTCCTCCGCGCGCACGACTTCGCGGCCATCCACGTCGAGGCGCCCGACGAGTGCACGCACAACGGCGACCTGGCCGGGAAGCTCCAGGCCATCGAATGGCTGGATTCGCGCGTCGTTGCGCCGCTTCTCGAAAAGCTGGACGCCGCGGACTACGACTACCGCATCCTGATCTTGAGCGACCACAAGACCCTCACCTCGACCCGCGGGCACGACGGCGACCCGGTGCCGTTTTTGCTCTACGACAGCCGGCAGGATACCGGCGCGGGGCTGCCCTATACCGAGGCGGCGGGGGAGCAGGGACGCTTCATTCCCGACGGCGTCGCGCTTATGGGGATGCTCTTCGGACAGGAAACCATCTGAAAAGGAGAAACCGTTTTGGACGAACGCTTCTGTAAGCTGGGCTTTCTGCCCGCCGAGATCTTGCTCCCCGACGGCGTGGATATGACCCGCTGGAGCGTGGTCGCCTGCGACCAGTATACCTCCCAGCCCGACTACTGGGCGCGGGTGGACCGGTTTGTGGGACGGCACCCGTCCACGCTGCGCATGATCCTGCCTGAGACGCTGTTGGAAGCGCCGGATGTGAAAGCGCGCATCGAAGGCATCGACCGGACGATGGAGGCGTATCTCGGCGCGGGCGCGCTGCGCGCGCTGCCGGAGGGATTCGTCTATGTGGAACGTACGCAGAAGGACGGGCGCGTGCGTCGCGGCCTCGTGGGGATGGTTGATCTCGAAGCGTACGATTTTACGCCCTCCTCCGGCTCCCTCATCCGCGCCACGGAGGGCACCGTTCTCTCCCGCATCCCGCCGCGTCTGGCGGTGCGGCGCGGCGCCATGCTCGAGCTGCCGCACGTGATGGTGCTCGTCGACGACCCGGAAAAGACCGTGGTGGAGCCCTTTGCACAAAAAAAGGCGGCGCTTGAGCCGCTCTACGACTTCGAACTCATGGAAAACGGCGGGCATCTGCGCGGCCGGCGCGTGCCGGCGGCGGAAGCGGGCGGCGTCGCGGAGGCGCTTTTCCGCCTGGCCGACCCGGATCGTTTCGCCCGGCGCTACGACGCGGCGGGGAAGCCCGTGATGCTCTTCGCGATGGGCGACGGCAACCACTCACTTGCCACCGCGAAGGCCTGCTACGAGGAGCAGAAGAGAGAGACGCCGCCGGAGGCGTGGGCGAAGCTCCCGGCGCGTTACGCGCTCGTGGAGCTTGTGAACCTCCACGACGACGCGCTCACCTTCGAACCCATCCACCGTGTGCTCTTCGGCGTAGAGCCGGAGGCGGCGCTCGAGGCGCTTTTCCGCGCGGAGCCTTCCGCACACCGGGGAGAGGGCGCGGCGGACGCGCAGACGATCGGTTACTGCTACGGAAAAACGGCAGGCGTCATTTCCGTGGAAAAGCCGCGCCATACCATCGCGGCGGGGACGCTCCAAAGCTTCCTGGACGCCTACGCCGCGGAGACGGGCTGCGGCATCGACTACATCCACGGCGAGGACGTGACGCGCGCGCTTGCGGAGAAGCCCGGGAACCTCGGCTTTACGCTCCCGCCCATCCGCAAGGAGGAGCTCTTCCGGACGGTCGTCCACGACGGCGTCCTGCCGCGCAAGACCTTCTCTATGGGCGAGGCCCATGACAAGCGCTACTATCTGGAGTGCAGGAGAATCCGATGATGGAGCTTTTCGCGCGGGGAAAACTGAATCTGACGCTGGACGTCCTGGGAAAGCGCGCGGACGGCTACCACGACCTGCGCATGATCATGCAGACGGTGGCGCTCGCCGACCGGCTGACGGTGGCGGAGGAGGGCACGGGCATTCACGTCTCCTCGAACCTGTCCTATCTGCCCTGCGACGGGAGGAACTTGGCCGCCCGCGCCGCGGAGGCGTATTTCGCCGCCGCCGGACGAGAAGCGCCGGGCCTTGCCATAAGCATCGAGAAAGTGCTTCCCGTGTGCGCCGGCGTGGCCGGCGGCAGCAGCGACGCGGCGGCCGTCCTGCGGGGCCTGCAGGAGAAATATAATCTGTTAAGCAAAGACGCTTTACAGGCCGCCGCCACGGAAATCGGCTCCGACGTGCCCTACTGCCTCGCCGGCGGGACGATGCTTGCGGAGGGGCGGGGCGAGGTTCTCACGAGCCTGCCGCCCATGCCGGAGACGGTTGTAGTCATCTGCAAGCCGCGTTTTTTCGTCCGGACGCCCATGCTCTTCGCCGCGATCGACGCGGCGAAGCTCCGCTGCCATCCGGACACGGCGGGCGCCCTGGAGGCGCTCGAAGCCGGAGACGTCGCGCGGCTGGCGCGGCGGATGTACAATGTGTTTGAGGACGTGATGCCTGCGCCGCGCGCGGCGGTGATCGCCGCGATCAAAAAGACGCTCATCGACGGCGGCGCCCTGGGCGCGGCGATGAGCGGCACGGGTCCGACGGTGTTCGGCCTCTTTGCCGACGCGGCCCCGGCGAATAAGACGGCCGCGCGTCTCCGGCGGGAATACCGGGACGTGTTCGTCAGCAAAACGGTTTAGAAATTGGTAATACCGTCCATAATGAGAGTGAAATCTCAGCATGGACGGTGTTTTTTATGCGAATCGTGAAAAAGATTGCAATGGGACTGGCCGCGGTCTTCCTCTGCGGACTCTGTTTTGGGATGGTGCAGGAAGCGAGGCAGAAGGATCTCGCCTCGCAGGTGATCCGCCTGCACGTTCTGGCCGCCTCGGACAGCGAGGAGGACCAGACGAACAAGCTCGCCGTGCGGGACGCGATGCTCGCGGCCGCGCAGCCCATCGTGGACGGAGCGAAGACCGCCGAGGAGGCGAAAGAGCTTCTTTCCGACGCGCTGCCGGACCTCGCGGCGGCCGGAGAGACCGCCCTGCGCGACGCAGGCTGCGCCTACGCTGTGACCGCGACCCTGAGCGTGGACCACTTTCCGACGCGCGAGTATGAGGACTTCTCCCTGCCGGCCGGAAACTACACGGCGCTGCGCATCGTCATCGGCGAAGGGGAGGGGCACAACTGGTGGTGCGTGGTCTTCCCGCCGCTTTGCATGGGGAGCGTCACCGAGGAGACGGCCGAGAGCTTCCTGACCGAAGACGCGGTGAAGCTCATCACCGAGGATAATGAGGATTATGTCCTGCGCTTCAAGGCGCTCGAGCTCTGGGACTCCCTCAAGTCCCTCTTGACAAAAGACGCATAATTCCTTATACTGTCACGGTACACAGGCGATGAGAAGAAGCAGTACGCGCGTTTTCCGGTTCAGCGAGGGGGCGGTCGGTGCAAGCCCTCCCGGACCGCGCGGAAGTCGTCTTCGAGCCCTGCGGCCGACCGTTCCGGTAAGCCGCGGCGGGTCCTCCCGTTACAGAGAGACGAGTGCGGGCGATCGCCCGAATTCAGGTGGTACCGCGGAGTATTTCGCCCTGATTCCTCTGGAATCGGGGCGTTTTTGCTGTACGCCTTTCCCGCAGGACGGGAAAGAAGAGACTATTACGATTGGGATGTGTCAGCCATGAAACAAGAATTGCCGAAGGTCTACGACCCGCGCGCGACGGAAGCGCGCATCTACGAGAGCTGGATAGAGGGCGGCTGCTTCCGGGGCGTGCGCGACCCCGAAAAGAAACCCTTCACCATCGTGATGCCGCCCCCCAACGTCACGGGTCAGCTCCACATGGGCCATGCGATGGACGCCACGCTCCAGGACGTCCTCATCCGCTGGCGCCGGATGCAGGGCTACGCCGCGCTCTGGGTGCCGGGCACCGACCACGCGGGAATCGCCACGCAGATCAAGGTCGAGGAGGCGCTGCGCGCCGAGGGCAAGACCCGCTACGACCTCGGGCGCGAGGCGTTCCTCGAGCGCGTCTGGGACTGGAAGAAAAAATATGGCGGGCGCATCGTCGAGCAGCAGAAAAAGCTCGGCGCCTCCTGCGACTGGGAGCGCGCGCGCTTCACGATGGACGAGGGCTGCTCCAAGGCCGTGCGCGAGGTCTTCGTCTCGCTCTACGAGAAAGGGCTCATCTACAAGGGCAGCCGCATCATCAACTGGTGCCCCCACTGCACGACGGCCCTTTCCGACGCGGAGGTGGAGTACCAGGAAAAACCCGGCCACCTCTGGCACATCCGCTATCCGCTCACCGACGGGAGCGGCTACGTCGTCGTGGCCACCACCCGGCCGGAGACCATGCTCGGCGACACGGGCGTAGCGGTGAACCCGAACGACGAGCGCTACACGCACCTCGTCGGCAAGACCTGCATGCTGCCCCTCATGGACAAGGAGATCCCCATCGTGGCAGACGAATACGTCGAGATGGATTTCGGCACCGGCTGCGTCAAGATGACCCCGGCGCACGACCCGAACGACTTCGAAGTGGGCCTGCGGCACAATCTCGAGACCGTGCGCGTTCTGGACGACGACGGGAAAATCAACGAGTTCGGCGGGAAATACCGGGGTCTCGACCGGTACG
>DAOPLW010000072.1:0-6219 GCA_035391945.1 Oscillospiraceae bacterium
TCGGTTGCGGCCGTGGTGTCGCCGAAACCGTAGCCGAGGTTGAATCCGAACGGGACGCCGTCTGCGAGGCCGGAGGCGCCGCTCCAATACCACGTATTGCTGTAGGTCCAGACGCCGCGCCCCCAGTCGAGCGTGGCGAAGGAATTGGCGGGGTCGAACCGGTAGATGCGGCTGCCCAGCTCCACGGTGCCCTCCGCCCGCATACCGACGATCTTGCGGTTGTAGTAGAAGGCTTTCTGCGCATTGGGAAACGGCGTCGCGATGACCATGGACTCCGCAGGCTCGTCCGTGAGGACCACGTGCGCGTCGAGCGGCTCATGCCCGTCGAACCCGTCCATGTGGGCGGTGAGGATGCGCCGCTCCCCGCGGTTTTCAAAGAGGATGGCGTAGCGCCGCCCCCCGCTCCCCGCGTCGCCGAAGACGGAGCTCTGGGGAAGCCCGGTCCTGCCGAGCGTGACGGGACGCATGGGGCTCCTCGTCCTTTGAAACCCCGTTCCAAAGTCCAGAAAAGAGATGCTGTCAAGCCCCAGATAACCGTTGTCCGCGATGGTCAGCGCCAGCGCGAAGCGGTCGTTGAGGATGAGGTAGTAGTCCCATTCCTTGATGCGCAGCGCGCCCGCGCGGACCGCGGAGCGCCGGTACTCCAGGAGCGGACGTCTCGCCCAGCCCCGTTCGGCAAGCGTGCCGTCCCGGCGCAGGAGCGGTCCCGCCGCGGTGATCTCACGCTGCATCCCGCTCACCTCCGCAGGCTTTCGGCCCATCCGGCGCAGCGTTCGAGCCGCCGGTTGCATTCGGTCTCCAGTTCGCCGCGGGCCAGAATATAGACCTTGATTTTCGGTTCGGTGCCGGAGGGCCGGATCAAAACGGCCGTTCCGTCCTCCAGCGTGAAGCGCAGCACGTTGGAGCCGGAGAGCTCTGTCCCGCTGCGCGCGCCGGTCGCAAGATCGGTCTCAACGCCGTCCAGATAGTCGAGCTTCCTGACGACGGCGACGCCGCCGATTTCCTGCGGCGCGTTCTCCCGCAGGGAGTCCATGAGCGCCTTCATCTTTTCCAGCCCGTCGATCCCCGGCATGACGAGGTTGAGCGTCCTCTCCCCGAAACGGCCGTAGTTTGCGTAGAGCGCTGGCAGAGCGTTGTGGAGCGTCATGCCCTGCGCGGCGTAAGAGGCCGCCATCTCGGCGAGGAGGAGGGACGCGGTCACCGCGTCCTTGTCCCGGACGAAATCGCCGATCATGTAGCCGTAGCTCTCCTCGTAGGAGAAGACGACGTGATGCGTGCCGGCGGCCTCGAGTTGCCCCTTCTTCTCGGCCATGAACTTAAAGCCCGTAAAGGTGTCGAAACATGCAGCGCCGTTCCGCTCGGCGACCACGCGCGCCATCTCGGTGGTCACGATGGTTTTGAGGACCGCGGCGTTTTCCGGCAGGCGGCCGGCGGCTTTCCGCGCGCGGAGCAGGTATTCGATGAGGAGCACGCCCGTCTGGTTGCCGGAGATGGGAACGTACTCCCCTCTCCCGTTTCGCACCATGATGCCCACGCGGTCCGCGTCCGGGTCGGAACCGATGATAAGGTCCACGTCGTTCTCGCGCGCGAGTCGAATGGCGAGCGCGAAGCCCTCCGGGTTCTCCGGGTTTGGGCTTTCGACCGTCGGGAAGTTCCCGTCGATCACCATCTGCTCGGGGACGCAGATGACGTGCTTGAGGCCAAGACGGTGCAGCGCCTCCGGGATGAGACGGTAGCCCGCGCCGTGGAAGGGCGTGTAGACGAGTTTGAGTTTGTCCGCCATCTGCCGGACGACCTCGAGGTCCGTCGCCTGCGCGAGGACGTTCTCCAGGAACTTCTCATCCGTCTCGGCGCCCATTTTAGTAACAAATCCTTTGCTTTCAGCTTCCATAAAGGTCATATACTTTACATCATGAAACGGGTCGAGCCTCGCCATCTCGGCGGCGATCGCCTCCGCGTGGTGCGGCGGGAGCTGAGCGCCGTCCGACCAGTAGACCTTGTAGCCGTTGTACTCCTTCGGGTTGTGGCTGGCCGTGACGTTCACGCCCGCGGTGCAGCCGTACTCCCGGATGGCGAAGCTGAGTTCCGGCGTAGGCCGGAGCGATTCGAAAATACGTACCGGAATGCCGTTTGCCGCCATGACCGAGGCGGTCTCGCGGGCAAATTCCTCGCTGTGGTTGCGGCAGTCGAAGCAGAGCGCCACGCCCTTCTCTGCGGCCGTTTTCCCTTCGGAGAGGATCACGTTGGCAAAGGCCTGGGAGGCGTGGCGGATGACATGGCGGTTCATGCGGTTGGTTCCCATGCCCATAATGCCGCGCAGCCCCGCGGTGCCGAATTCCAAAGGGCCGTAGAAGCGGCTCTCGATTTCTTTCTCGTTGCTCGCAACGGCGCGAAGCTCTCCGCGCTCCTCCTCGGAAAGCGCCGGGCTCGCAAGCCACTTCTCATATTCGCTGCGGTAAGACACGGTCATTCCTCCCCTTCCTCGTCCGCTGCGCGCGTATTTCGCTCCATGAGCTCGCGCGCGAGTTCCAGCTTGCTTTTCGGGACATAGAGCTCCACGCCGAACGCGGAGAAGCCCAGAAGGATCTTGCCGAACACACCGTCCTGCGGATAGCGCTCCATGACGGGTACGCCGAAGGCGCGCAGGAGCGCTGCGAGCATCGTGCCGTCCGAGCCGATGTTGGTCGCCGTGGTCAGGAGCGCGGGCTCCTCCGGGATTCCGTCCGACTCCGGCCACGCGGGTTCTCCCTCCCCGGCATTGCCCCATTCCGCGTCCACGGCCTCCATCTCCTCGGGCGTGATGCGCTGGAGAGGGTTGCCGCAGGCCGTGCAGTTGAGAAGGCCCTCCGCTTCGTCGTATTCCCTGCCGCAGACGTCGCACCAGAGCATGGAACAAACCTCCTTCTCCCGGCCGCCGCCGGAAAGTTCCGCTTCCCGGGCGACGGCGTTTCTGTCTTTTCTCTTCCGGCCGCCCGCACGGTTAGAAACGGCGGCGGCAGGATTTCATTTGTGGTATTTTGTGTTGTTTTGGATCTGATACGCGCGGTAGATCTGCTCGAGGAGCAAAATCCGCGCCAGATGATGCGGAAACGTCATCCGCGAGAGGGAAAGCTGCAGGTCCGCGCGGTCCTTCACCGCGTCGGATAGGCCCATAGATCCGCCGATGACAAAGCTTACGCGGCTCTCGCCGTCCGTTGCCAGCTTCCCGAGGTAGGCCGAAAGGGTCTCGCTCGTGAGCATCGTGCCCTCGATGCAGAGTGCGACGAGGGTCTCGCCGGCGGGCACAAGGCGCAGCGCCGCCTCGCCCTCCTTCTCAAGCGCCGCTTTCACCTGCGCCGGAGACGCCCGTTCGGGGAGCCGCTCCTCCGGAAGCTCGCGGAGCGTCAGCCGGCAGAAAGCACCCAGGCGCTTCCGGTACTCGGCCGCGGCGTCGAGGTAAAATTTCTCTTTCAGTTTTCCTACGCAGAGGAGCGTGACGGTCTGCATTTCATACCTCCCAGGGCGCGCAGGCCTCAAAGCGGGGCGCGACCGAAAGGCAGAAGTCACGGCCGGCCACGGCGCCGAGCTCCGCCGCCGCGCTGCGCACGGCGCCCACGGCCAGTTCCGGCAGATTGTTTTCCCGGCTCAGATGCGCCAGAACCACCTGCCGCGCGCCTCCCGAGACGGCTCTGCAGGCGGCCTCCGCCGCCGCGCCGTTGGAGAGATGTCCCTCGTCCCCGGCGATCCGGCGTTTGAGCGGATAGGGGTACGGCCCGCCCCAGAGGCGGTCCGGGTCGTGGTTGGCCTCCAGGATCAGCGCGTCGAGCGCCGCGAGGCGGACCCCGATCGCTTCGGGCACATAACCCAGGTCTGTCACCAGCGCCGCACGGGCGCGGCCATCCGTAAAAAAATAACAGACGCTTCCGTCCGCATCATGCGGCGTTTCAATTGCTGTAAAGGATAACTCCTTTATATTGAAAGCCGTCCCGGGCTCGACGATATGTAAGGTCTCTCGCGCCGCAGGAGCGCGCCGCAGGAGCGAAAGCGCCGTCCCCTCCGTCGCGAAGACGGGCAGGTCGTAGTGACGCGTGAGCGTGTCGGCGCCGGAGATGTGGTCGCTGTGCGCGTGGGTCAGAACCAGCGCGTCAAGCTCCTCCGGACTGCGGCCCAGCGCGCGCAGTGCGCGAACGATCCGCCGGGCGGAAATGCCGGCGTCCAGGAGCACCAGCGCGCCGGGCGCGATAAGAAGCGCGGCGTTTCCCTCCGACCCGCTGGCAAGGGTGCAAAGCTGCATAGACGATGATCCTCTCTCATAGGTAGACAAAGGGAATCATGCGAAGCATGATTCCCTTTTGCTCTTCCGGGCGGTTCAGCCGGCCTGCTGTCCGCGCGCGGCGTCCGGCACTTCGATCACACGGATGTCCGCCCCGATGCCGCGCAGCTTTTCCACCAGGTTCTCGTAGCCGCGCTCGATGTGGTAAATACAGTCGATCTCCGTGTCCCCCGCAGCGGCCAGGCCAGCGATCACCATCGCGGCGCCGGCCCGCAGGTCGCACGCCTGGACGGGCGCGCCGGTCAGGCGTTCCTTTCCCTCGACGACGGCCACCTTGCCGTCCACCTGGATGCAGGCGCCCATGCGGCTGAATTCCTCCACATAGCGGTAGCGGTTGTCCCAGACGCCCTCGGTGATAACGCTCGTCCCGTCGGCCAGGCAGAGGCACGCCGCGATCTGGGGCTGCATGTCCGTCGGGAAGCCGGGGTACGGCATCGTTTTGACGTTGGTCCTTTTGAGTCTTCCCTCGCAACGCACGCGCACCGCGTCCTCCAGGTCCTCGATCTCCACTCCCATCTCCTCGAACTTCGCGGTGATGCACTCGAGGTGCTTTGGAATGACGTTTTTGATGAGGACTTCGCCGCCCGCGGCGGCCACGGCGGCCATGTAGGTCCCCGCCTCGATCTGGTCGGGAATGATGGAATAGAATCCGCCCTGCAGGCGCTCCACGCCGCGGATCTTGATGACGTCGGTGCCGGCGCCCATGATGTCCGCCCCCATGGAGTTTAGGAAGTTGGCGAGATCGACGATGTGCGGCTCCTTGGCCGCGTTCTCGATGACCGTCAGGCCCTGCGCCCGGCAGGCCGCAAGCATGACGTTCATCGTCGCGCCCACGGAGACGATGTCGAAATAGACCTGCGCGCCGATAAGGCCGCCCTCCCGCGCGCTGGCGATCACGAGGCCGCCCTCCACCTCCACCGAGGCGTTCATGGCTCTGAATCCCTTGATGTGCTGGTCGATCGGCCGCACGCCGAAATCGCAGCCGCCTGGCAGCGCCACCTCCGCGCTGCCGAAGCGGCCCAGAAGGGAGCCGATGAGGTAATAGGAAGCGCGGATGCTGCGCATCATGTCGTAGTCCGCGCGGCTGTTGCGGATGCAGGAGCAGTCGATGTCCACGGTCGTGCGGTTCACCGTACGGACCGAGGCGCCGAGCTCCTGGAGTATCTTGAGGATCAGCGTCACGTCGCTGATCTGGGGAATATTTTCAATCCGGCAGACGCCGTCCACCAGCACCGCGGCGGGAAGGATCGCAACGGCCGCGTTTTTCGCGCCGCTGATGTCCACCTCGCCGTAGAGCTTATGGCCGCCGTGAATCAGATATTTTGTCAATCCGGCACCTTCTTCTCGCTGCACTTTTTCCCGGAAAAGCCAGCGGATGTCTTCTTTTTTTGGTCTGTGCGCCCCGCGGCGCTCCATATCTGAAACAGTATATCACATCTATTATGCAAAATCAAAGCTGAATTTAATCGTCCGAAACAAAGAATTTCTGGCGAAATCCGGCTGTTTTTTTATGGTTTCAGACTAATTTCAGACTGATTTCAGACTAATTTCAGACTAAATTTACGAAAGATTTTTATTTCGGTTACATCTAGGCCAAAACTCCCGGTTAGACTGTCCCCGTGAATCCAAAATCTGGGAGGAGTCGTCCATGTTTTTGAAAAAAAAGTCCGCGCCCCCGGAGGGAAGCGCCGCAGGTCCCAAGCTGCATTTCGGCAGGAAAAAGCGCGAATCTCCGGATAGTTCCGCGGCAGGCCCCAAGCTGCATTTCGGCAAGAAAAAGCTGACCCGGAAACGAGTCGTGCTTTTTTGCGTCCTGGGTATCGCGCTCATTGGTGCCGGATACGGGCTGTACCATCTTTTTTTTGCCACAGATGACGCCGTTGTACTGACGGACGTGACCACGTACG
>DAOPLW010000073.1:0-6159 GCA_035391945.1 Oscillospiraceae bacterium
TAGAGGATGACCGCCGGATCGGACGCGCCGCGTTCGACCTGGTAACGCCAGAAGCAGGCGCTTCCGAGCTGCAGGAACCGCTCCCAGCGGATGACCGGCGCGTCGGCGGGGATCTTTTCGATCTTCCGCCCCTCGGTGAGCATATAGCCCGCCTTGACCGGGCGGGAGAGCTCGTCCCGGATGCGCGCGATCACGAGGTTCACAACCGGCGTGTTCTGACGGACGGCCTCGAACTTGTGGTAGAACTGGTCGAGCGTGATGACCGAGACGCTCTTCGACTCGTTGAGGTAGAACTCAATCTCCTTCTCGCTCGAGAGCGGATGGACCATGTTCGCGATACCGCCCACGAGGTTGATGGCGTAGAACATAAAAATCGCCTGCGGACAGTTGGGCATGGCGATGGTGACCGCGTCCCCCTCCCGGATGCCGATGGTCTTGAGGGCCTTTGCGCACTGTTCGATCTTCCCGACCATCTGCCGGTAGGTGGTGGGGCGGCCCATGAAATCGAATGCGACGCTGTTGGGCGCGCGGTCGGCGGCCGCTTTCACCGCTTCGAACATCGAGCCCCGGAAGTAATCCAGGTGCGCCGGAATGTCGCCGAGGCTCTTCATCCACGGCGTCTTCGCCGTGATTTTCTCCGGCATTTCAGTACTCCACCTTCTCCCCGAGCGGCTTCTCCAGAAGCTCCGGCTCCTCCATCAGGCGCTTGAAGAGCCGGACGGTCCCGGCATAGTAATAGCCGTCCGCGAGCCGTTCGTCGATGGTGAGCCCCAGATCGACGGTCTCGCGCATGGCAACGTTCCCCTCCGCGTCGTAGAACGGCGCCCTCTTCTTCTCCCCGATGAGGCAGAAGACGGAATTCGTGCCCCAGTTGGTCAGATGGTGATATCCGCTTTTGAGCCCGATGGAGCCGACGTTCGAGAGGAGCACCGAGGCGTAGTACGGGTCCGACGCGACGAGAAACGCGGGGCATTTTCCATGCTTGTCCAGCTTCGTGACAACCCAGACGATGGACTTTGCCAGAAAGCGCGGCATTTTGTTAAAGAGCTCCATACTGTCCGAGGACGGGTCCGCCACGTCGCTCCGGCAGGCGGTGATCTGCCGGAAAATTTCCGCGTGGACGCTCCCGATGGTGTCGTCCTCCGCCGCGCCCACGATGGCGAGCGCCTCCTCGCCGTCGTCGGCGAACCGCTTTTTCACCACGAAGGCGGCGGTGACCCCGTTTCTCTGGTAGACGTTCTTGTTTGCAATGAAGCGGTTCATCTTGGGGCGGAGCGTGATCGTCTTGAGAAGCCCGACGAGGATCACGTGGAAGAGCGTATACGGGAATTCCGTCTCCGCCGCGTTTTTCTTCTCCAGATAGGCGTTCACCGGCCCCAGATCGATCCGCTCGGAGAGGTACGCCTCGTTGTCACAGCGGTTGGGATGAATCTGCGGTACGATAAAGTGCATGGGGTCCAGGTCGCGGAGCAGCGTTTTGTCCCTGCGGTCGCCGAATCGTCTTTTGCTTTTTTCCATACCCGAAAACCTCCCGGACTGTTCTTGAAATCCTTTTCAGCATAGCACCGGCGCCGCCTTTTTGGAAGAGGGCGGCCCGTTTCCCGCCGCTGCGCGCCGGGGTGCGGCAGGAGGCGCCCATCCGCGCCGGACGGGGCAAGTTTCACGGAACCTCCGGCAGGCTCGCCGCCGCCACCGACTGTCCCACGCGGCGCGCTTTCTCGTCCGGCAGAACCGGGACGATTTTCTCGGCCGCAGCGGGGTATTCGTCCTTTAGAACCGCCTCGGCCGCTTCGAGGACCACCGCCCCGCCCGCGCCGGACATGACCCGCCCCAGAAGCAGCGCGTGCCGGAACCCGTAAAAACCGTGATAGAACGCCAGCGCATGTCCCAGATAGACGCCTATGGACCGATAAATCTTCTCCGCTCCCGCGTCGCCGCGCTCCATGAGCCGCTGCACCTCCAGGAGCTTTTCGGCTGGCTGGAGCTCCGGTGCGAGGCTGATCCCCGCCGCCGGCGCGAGGCGGATAACCGCCTCCTGCGAGAAGTACTGCGCGCCCACGCCGGTATCGAGCGACCAGTCGTCCACCGGGGCGTCCGGGCCCGCGTCCACGGGTACGAACGCCAGTTCATTGAGCCCGCCGGTGATGTTGCCGCCCGCATCCACAAAGCCGGCCGCTTCGCTCGTCCCCATGGCGAGGCCCAGGATGTTGTTTTCCCCCAGGCTCATCGCGCCCGCGAGCGCCGAAACGTCGCCGTCGTTGCACACGGCCACGGGCACGTCCCCCAGGGTCTTTGCCGCACGGAGATAGATGTCCTTGACCTGCGCGTCGAACGCATCCCGCGGTACTTTGCGGAAGAGCGACGCCACCATGGTGCGGTTCCCGATGTAGATGCCGGCCGAGGAGACGCCGACGGCGTCCACACGCGGCAGCTTCGCCGCGGCGGCCCCGAGCGCCGAGACGATGCCATCGTAATGGTACGCCGGATCGGCGTGCGTCTTCGGGGACCAGACGACCTCCTCGCTGAAAACGGGCGTACCGTCCACGACCGCGGAGACCTTCCGGTCGCTCCCGCCGGCGTCGAAGCCGATGCGGCAGCCCTCCAGGTGCCGGCCGACGGCCCTGGGGCTGCGCCGCTCGGAGGGGAGCGTCCCGCAGCGCACGACCTCGAACGGGCGCTCGTAGACGTCCGCCATAAAGCCGGCGTCGAAGGCGCGCGCGCCCTTCGGGGCGTAAGCCCGCACGATTTCCCCGCAGAGGGTTTCCTCCCCCCGGAGAGAGACTCTCCAGCCGCCCCGCATCCACAGGAGCGTCTTTACCAGCCGCTCCAGATAGAACAGGTCCGCCCCGCGCATCTCCGGCGCGCCGTGGACGCGCGTCTCCCAGACCGAGACCTGCCCCGCCGTGCCCTCCACCGCGATGCCGAACGGCTGCCGCGCCGTCCTGAGAAACGCCTCGTTATACTTCCCCAGCGGAAAAAATCCCGGGTCGAGCGGGGGGACGTTCCGGACGGGGATCCCGATTCCGTACCGTTCCATCGCACCGCCTCCTTTTTCCTTTCTTTCTTCCCTGTATCATATCACCGGCCGCGCTCTCTGTCACGTTGTCACGCGCACGGAAATGCAGGCCGCGCCGGACCTTGAAAATATACCCTGCGCATGGTAGGATAATACCGGGTGTCGGGCGGTGCGTCTCCGCCCGACGTATACAGAGATAAAGCAGGTGACAGCATGCGCATTTATGAAGCGGCCGACTACCAGGGCATGAGCCGCCGCGCGGCCAACATCCTCTCCGCCCACGTCATTCTCAAGCCCGGCTGCGTCCTGGGCCTCGCCACAGGCCGGACGCCCGTCGGCGCCTACCGGCAGCTCATCGAATGGTACAAAAAAGGCGATCTGAGTTTCAGCGAGACCCGCACGGTCAATCTCGACGAGTACCGCGGCCTTGGCCCGGAGAGCCCGCAGAGCTACCGCTTTTTTATGCAGGAGCACCTCTTCGGCCACATCGATGTCAGGCCGGAAAACACGTACATTCCGGACGGCCTCGCGCCGGACCCGGACGCCGAGTGCCGCCGCTACAACGAGGTCATCCGCTCCCTCGGCGGCATCGACCTGCAGCTCCTCGGCATCGGCCGCAACGGGCACATCGGCTTCAACGAGCCCGGCCGCGCCTTCGAGCTCGAGACGCACCTGGCGACTCTCTCGGAGAGCACCCGCGCGGCAAACGCCCGCTCTTTTCCCGCCGGAGCGGACATGCCCCGCCAGGCCTTTACCATGGGCATCAAGAGCATCATGCAGGCCAGGCGCATCCTCGTGGCCGTGAGCGGCGCGGACAAGGCGGAGATCGTCCGCCGCGCTTTCACCGGCCCCGTCGTCCCCGGGGTGCCCTGCTCGATTCTGCAGCTTCACCCGGACGTGACGCTCGTGGGCGACCGCGCCGCGCTTGCGGCGCTGCGGGAAACGGGGGCGCGTATATGCGGATAGTCGGCGGGCTCGTCTTCGATCCCGATTCCGGCTTCGCGCCGCGGACGGTTTTTACCGCGGACGGCCGCATCACGGAGGACGGCGGAGGCCCCTGCCTGGACGCGGGCGGATGCTATGTGATCCCGGGCCTCACCGACCTCCACTTTCACGGCTGCCGGGGCGCGGACTTCTCCGACGGCGACGCGGCGGGACTCCGGACCATGGCTGAGTACGAGCTCTCCCGCGGCGTCACGCAGATCTGCCCGGCGTGCATGGCGCTCCCGCCGGACGACCTCCTGCGCGCCTGCGCCGCCGCCGTCCACGCCGGGAGCGGCGCTTCCGGGGCCGAACTCGTGGGCGTCAATCTGGAGGGGCCATTCCTCTCGCCGGCAAAAAAGGGCGCGCAGAAGGGCGACTGGCTCCTCCCGCCCGATTTCATTCTCTTCCGGCGCCTCGCGGACGCTTCGGAGGGGCTCGTAAAGCTCGTCACCGTCGCGCCAGAACTGCCGGGCGCGCTCGATTTCATCCGCCGGGCGGCAAAGGAGGTTACGGTCTCCGTCGGCCACACCGCCGCGGACTACGAGACCGCGCTTTCCGCCTTCGACGCCGGCGCGCGGGAGGTCACGCATCTCTTCAACGCCATGCCGCCTTTTCTGCACCGCGCGCCCGGCCCCGCGGGCGCCGCCCTCGACCGGCCGGACGTGCGTGCGGAACTCATCTGCGACGGCGTGCACCTCCACCCCGCCGCCGTGCGCGCGGCCTTCCGTCTGTTCGGAAAAGACCGCATTGTTCTCATCAGCGACACCATGCGCGCGGCGGGCATGCCGGACGGGCGCTATACCCTCGGCGGCCAGGACGTGACGGTGGAAGGCCCCCGCGCCGCCCTCGCGGACGGGACCCTCGCCGGCTCCGTCACCGACCTCATGGCCTGTCTGAGAACGGCCGTCTCTTTCGGCATCCCCCTCCGGGACGCCGTCACGGCCGCGGCGGTCAACCCCGCAAAGGTGCTGGGCCTCTACGACCGCTTCGGCAGTCTGGAACCCGGCAGAGAGGCCAATCTGGTCGTCCTGGACGGCGATCTCGATATCCGGGCGGTCGTCTTCCGGGGCGAAATCGTACGAGGCCGGCTCTGACGCGGCAACAGGTTCCCCCTGTAATCCTTCAAAACGCAATGGTAATTTCATCCAGTTATTTCTTTTGTCAGAAGACCCTCCGGTGCATCGCGCCGGGGGGTCTCTATTCATTTTTAGCTGAACTGCAGTCTTCTTTTCTTTGTGCGACATTTACAAAATTATCCTTTTACGCGGTTTATATTAACGTCATTTTAATTTAATTAACTGATTGACAAAGAACCGTATGAGGCGGTAAACTTGTTTTATATACATTCTGCAGACCATGCGTTTTGCAGGATGCGTCAACCGGAAGCTGCATAATTTTGGATGGAGGAATCGAAATGATGAAAAAGAAGAGTCTGCTTGCTCTCTCGCTGGCGCTTCTTCTGCTGCTGACTGCCTGCGGCGGCGGAACCACCACGCCCGCGAGCGCCGAGCCCAGCGAAAGCGCCGAGCCCACCAGCAACACCCTGAGCGTCCACATCGAAGTGGAAGTCGCCTCCCTCGATTCGCAGATCGCCACCGACGGCACCTCCTTTGAGGTCATCGCCGACATGGTCGACGGCCTTTGCATGCCCGACGCCGACGGCAACCCCGTGATGGCCCTTGCCGACAGCATCGAGGAGAGCGAGGACGGCCTCACCTACACGATCCATATCCGTGACGACGCCAACTGGTCCAACGGCGATCCCGTCACCGCGGACGATTTCGTATTCGGCTGGAGACGCGCCGTGGACCCGGCCGTGGCCTCCGAGTACAACTTCATCATGGAGATCGCCGGCGTCCTCAACGCAGGGGACATCATTGCCGGCAACAAGCCCGTCGAGGACCTCGGCATCAAGGCCGTGGACGCCATGATCCTGGAAATCACGCTGGACGTGCCGGTCTCCTTCTTCCGGAGCCTTCTCTACTTCCCGACCTTCTACCCCATCAACGAGGAATTCTTCAAGAGCTGCAGCAACGGCGACACCTACGGCACGAGCCCGGAGACTTTCCTCTCCTGCGGCGCGTTCAAGCTCGCGAGCTACGAGCCCGCGGCCACCAGCTTCTCCCTTGTGAAAAACCCCGACTACTATGACGCCGACA
>DAOPLW010000074.1:0-6105 GCA_035391945.1 Oscillospiraceae bacterium
CGCGCGGCGCCAGACGCGCGCGGCGCTGGAGGCGTTCGACCTGCCGGAGCTGCGCTACTTTCTCGAACATTTCGAGGACGCCTTCGGGCTCTCGCTCGACGAGCTGGACTGACGGTCCGACCGGCCGATCGGCCGGCGGAACGATTCTGAGAAAGGCGGTGACGATATGCCCGAACTGACGGCGCAGCAGCGCGCTGCCGTCGCGGACCGCGGCGGGCTCCTCCTGGTTTCGGCCGCGGCGGGGTCCGGCAAGACGCGCGTTCTGGTCGAGCGCCTGCTCTCCCGCGTGGAGGCGGGCAGCGACATCACGCGCTTTCTCGTCATCACCTACACGAAGGCCGCCGCAGGCGAGCTGCGCGTGAAGATCGCATCCGAACTCTCGCGGCGCGTGGCCGCTTCGCCGGAGAACCGCCACCTCCGGCGGCAGACGGGACTTCTGTACGCGGCGGACATCAAGACGGTCCACAGCTTCTGCGCCTCGCTCCTGCGCGAACGCGCGCCCCTGGCGGACCTTACGCCCGACTTCCGCGTGCTGGAGGAGGACGAGGCCTCGCTCCTCCTCCGGCGGGTCCTCGACGACCTTCTCGAGAAGCGCTACGAGGACATCGGCCCGGAGAGCGATTTCGCGCGGCTCGTGGACCTCTTCTCCTTCGGACGGGACGACCGGAGGCTCGTGGAAATCGTTCTGGACCTCTACGGGAAGCTCCGCAGCCACCCCTGGCCGGAGGCCTGGATGGAGACGCAGCTGCGCGCGCTTTCGGCGGAGGACGTCTTGGACGCGGGGGAGACCATGTGGGGAGAGCTGCTCCTCTCCCGCGCGCGGCGGGAGACGCGCCACTGGCGGGAGACCATGGAGCGCGCGGCGGCGGAGATCGCATCCGAGGAGAAGCTCGAGCGCGGTTACGGCGAGAGCTTCCGCGCGACGGAGGCGGACCTTGCGAAACTGGAACAGACCCTGGACGCGGGCTGGGATGCGGCGGCGGAGGCGCGGGTCTCCTTCCCGCCTCTCAGAGCCGTGCGGGGCTTCGGCGATCCGGCCCGGCAGGAGCGCCTCAAGGACATCCGGGCCCGGTGCAAAAAAGCCGTGGAGCGCATGGCCGATTCCTTTGATGCAAAGAGCGGAGAGCTCCTGAGCGACCTGCGCGCGATGTACCCGGCCCTGCGCGGGCTCTTCGCGCTTCTGCGCGATCTGGACCGCGCCGCGGCGAAGGAGAAGGAGCGCCTGGGCGCCCTGGACTTCGGCGACCTCGAGCAGCGCGCCATCCGGCTGCTCCTCACGCCGGGCGGCGCGCCGACGCCTGCCGCCGGGGCGGTCGCCGCGCGATACGAGGAGATCCTCGTGGACGAGTACCAGGACACGAACGGCGCGCAGAACGCGATCTTCTCCGCCGTGTCGCGCAAGGAGGAGAACCTCTTTTTCGTCGGCGACGTCAAACAGAGCATCTACCGCTTCCGGCTGGCGGACCCCACCATCTTCCTGCGGCGCCGGGAGAGCTGCCGCGACCTTCCGGACGCGGAGGCGGGACAGCCGCGCCGCGCGGTGCTCTCGCAGAACTTCCGCTCGCGGCCGGAGGTCCTCTCGGCGGTGAACTTTCTCTTCCGAAACCTCATGAGCCGCGACTTCGGCGAGGTGGACTACACGGCGGACGAATTCCTGTACCCGGCCGGCTCCTTTGCCGGGACGGGCGCGGACTGCCGCACGGAGCTGCATCTCATCGAGACGCCGGAGGCCGGTGAGGACGAGGAGCGCCCCGCCGCCGCCGAGGCGGAGGCGGGGCTCGTGGCCGACCGGGTCAAAGCGCTTCTGGACGAGGGGTTTCCGCTCTCGGACGAAGGAACCGTCCGCCCCGCGCGGCCGCGGGACGTGGTCGTGCTCCTGCGTTCGCCGGGGCCGGTGCTGCCCTATTACCTGCGCGCCTTTGCCGCGCGCGGCATCCCCTGCGGCGCGGACGCGGCGGGGGGCTTCTTCGAGACCGTGGAGGTGCAGGTGGCCCTCTCGCTCCTCGCGGTCATCGACAATCCGCATCAGGACGTGCCGCTCATCTCCGCCCTGCGCTCGCCGGTCTTCGGCTTTTCGCCCGACCGGCTGGCCCTCCTGCGCGCGGGGACGCCCGCGGGCGACTTCTACGACGCGCTGCGCGCCTCGGAGGACGCGGACTGCCGCGCCGCCGTCGGGACGATCGAGCGGCTGCGCGAGGCGGCGGGGGACCTCTCCGCGCACGAAGTGGTCTGGAATCTTCTCGCCGACCTCGGCCTTCCGGCCATGTTCGGGGCGCTTCCCGCCGGTGAAGCGCGCCAGGAAAACCTGTTTTTGCTCTACGAATACGCCCGGCACTTCGAAGAGAACGGACACAAGGGCCTCTTCGGGTTTCTCCGCCACCTCGAGGGACTGCGCGGGGACGGGCGCGACCTTCCCGGGCGGCGCGCGGGCGCGGGGGACGCGGTGCGCATCATGAGCATCCACCGCTCGAAGGGTCTGGAATTCCCCGTTGTGGTCCTCGCGGGCCTCGGCCGGCGCTTCAACCGCGTCGATCTTCAGAAGCCGATCCTCGTGCATGCGAACCTGGGCGTGGGACCCAATTTCTTTGACGCCGAGCGGCTGCTCCAGTACCCAACGCTGCCGCGCCGCGCCATCGCGCGCGTGCTCGACGAGGAGCTGCGCGCGGAGGAGCTGCGGCTGCTCTACGTCGCCATGACCCGCGGGAAGGAAAAGCTGATTCTGACCTGCGCGGTGAAGGACGCGGAAAAGACGCTCCGGCGTCTCGCGCCGGACGTGGGTCGCCCCGTCGCGCCCGAGGCGCTCTCCGGCATGCAGACCGCCGGCGACTGGGTTCTCACCGCCGTGCTCACGCGTCCGGAGGCGGCCGCGCTGCGCGAGGCGGCGCAGGTGCCGTACGCGCCGTATGAGGACGACGGAGACCGGTGGCGCATCGAACTGCACCGGGGCGCCGCGGAGGGGACCGTCTCCGCCCCCGCGCCGGAGGAAACGGTGGAAGCGCCGATCCCGGAGGGGGCGGAGAAGCCGTTTCTTCCCGTGCCGGATTTCGGCTTTGTCTACCCATACGCGGCGGCGGAAAACCTCCCCTCCAAGCGCACGGCCACGCAGCTCAAGGGCCGCTTTCAGGACGCGGAAGCCGCGGCGGAGACGCGCGTCGCGCGCCCGCCCCGCTTTGAGCGCCCGCGTTTTGTCACCGCGCGCGCCGCCCTCACCGCCGCGGAGCGCGGTACCGCCCTCCATCTGGCGATGCAGTTTATCGACGTTTCAAAGACCGGCTCCCTCGCGGACATCCGCGCGGAGCTCTCCCGGATGCGCGCCATGCGGCTAATCACGGACGAGCAGGCGGACGCGGTGCCGCCCGGGAAGCTTCTCGCTTTCTTTGCCTCCCCGCTCGGCAGGCGCGTGAAGGCCGGCCCCGCGCGCCGGGAATTCAAGTTTTCCCTCCTCGCCGACGCAGCGGCGCTCGGCTGCCCGGAGGCGGCGGGGGAGGAGATCTTGCTCCAGGGCATGGTGGACTGCTACCTCGACGAGCCGGACGGCCTCACCGTCATCGACTTCAAGACCGACGCCGTGCGCCCCGGGGAGGAGCCGCAGCGGGCCGAGGCCTACCGCACGCAGCTTACGGTCTATGCGGACGCGCTCACGCGCATCACCGGGCGGACGGTGAAGGAAAAGTGCCTCTATTTTTTCGAAACGGACTGCGCATATCTGCTTTCCTGAAGGAAAAAGGGCCCGGACCGCAGGGGAGCGGAGCCTTTCGGCCCCGCTCCCGCCGGCCTGCCGGAGGAAGCTTTCGGCAGGCCGACGCGCGTTTTTTTGAAGCGGTGTGGAAGGGCTCAAAACAACGTTGGATTGCGCGTGGGGAGCAAGCGGATCGTTTTTACCGTTTTCCATCGTGGAACCATGTCCGGAGGGCTTTTTTCGAGAGATTGAAGGCGCGGAGCCTTTCGGCTCCGCGCCTGTTTTGATCCGGCGTTTGGCACCCGGCGCGCGGCGGCGGGCGTTTGGTTCCCGCGCGGCAGCGTGACGAGGTCACCGACAAAAACGCGCTCCGCGGGGCATACTCTTATCCATAGGCCCCGCGCCGTTTCCCCCGCTTTGGGGGCGGGAACCGGCATTCTTTAACCACCATTATGAAAAAACGAGCGCAGGAGGCGGGCATGCAGTATTTTATCACATTCCTGGAGGGCATCATCACCTTCGTTTCCCCGTGTCTCCTTCCGATGCTGCCGGTATATCTGAGTTACTTCGCCGGCGGCGCGCCGGAGGAGGGGAAGGGCCGCGCGCTCCGGGGCTCTTTCGGCTTTGTCGCGGGCTTCACGCTGGTGTTCGTCCTGCTCGGCGCCTTCGCCGGGACGCTCGGGGCATACCTCACCCGGCATCAGACGCCGGTGAACATCGTCAGCGGCGCGGTGGTGGTGCTCTTCGGACTGAGCTTTCTCGGCGTCTTCCACATCCCGTTTCTGGAAGGCGGAGGCGCCCGCGGCATGCGCGGCGAGGGCTTTTTCGCATCGATGCTCTTCGGCTTCGTCTTCGCGGTGGCGTGGACGCCCTGCGTGGGCGCGTTTCTGGGCAGCGCCCTGCTTCTGGCCTCCCAGCAGGGGAGCGCGGTGAGAGGCGTTTTGCTCCTGCTGAGCTATTCCGCGGGCCTCGGCGTGCCGTTCGTCCTGAGCGCCCTGCTGCTGGAACGGCTCCGCGGCGCGTTTCAGTTCATCAAGCGGCACTACCGCGTCATCAATCTCATCTGCGGCGCCTTTCTCATCGCCGTCGGCGTTCTCATGATGACCGGGCAGTTGGGCCGCTTCCTGACACTCCTGTCCTGAGGGGAAAAAGATCGAAACAAGGCTCGGATTTTTCGGATGATCCATGCGTGCCGCCCGCCCCGCGGGAAGCCGCAGCCCGTGCACAATATATGGCCGCTCCCTTTCGCGGCCGCTTTTGTGTCCTGTGCCGCGGCGGAAAGGAATGGTCGTAACAATGAACAATCTCACAAAGACAATGCTGCTCCTGGCGCTCGGCGTCGCGGTCCTCACGGGCGCGGTGCTGGGATACCGCGCGCTCTCGGCGCGCTACGCGCCGGAGGACGAGCTGAGCCTCACGCTGCCTTCGGAGACCCCGTCCGGCGAGACGTCCGAAGCGCCGTCCGAGACGCCGGGCGAGGCCAGGCTCGAGGCGCCGGATTTTACCGTCTACGACGCGGACGGGAACGCGGTGACGCTCTCCTCCCTCGAGGGGAAGCCGATCGTCCTCAATTTCTGGGCGAGCTGGTGCCACTACTGCAAGCTGGAGATGGCGGATTTCCAGAGTGCCTATGAGGACGCGGGCGACGAGGTCCGGTTTGTGATGGTGAACGCCACGGACGGCTCGTACGAGACGCAGGAGGCCGCGGAGGACTACCTCGCGGACGAGGGATACACGTTCCCGGTCTATTTCGACACGGACGGCGAGGCCTCGAATGCCTACGGCGTCTCAGGCCTCCCCACGACGTATTTCATCGACGCGGACGGCAACGTGGTGGCGGGCGGCTCCGGAATGCTTACCGCGGAGCGGCTGCAGGCGGGGCTGGAACTCATTATGGACTAAGCGGGCCGGCTTGCCGGAACGCGAAAGGCGGGCGGACGGCTTTCTTTCTCAACCTTTCTCCTTCCGGACTCCCGCGCCCCTTTGCCCATGAGGAGCTTTCGGCAGGATAACGAGAGCGGCGGTGCAATGCACCGCCGCTCTTTTTCTATCGGCTTTCTATGTCGTAGAGCGCGTTTAGGACCTGCCAGTTCTGCGGGAACGGGCGCATGAGGTTCCAGTAGCCGACGCCCTGGAGGGCGTATTCCGGCACCAGGGCGAGCTTGGCCTGGATGCTCCGGGCGTCCTCGAACCAGACCTCGTGGGCGCGGCCGCCCACGTCGGTATAGGTAAAGAAGGGGCTTTGCGCCGTCTCATCAAACCGGATCTCCGCCCCGTGGCGAGCGGCGAGGCCGACCGCCCATTGGCAGGAGATGGACTGCGCCCGCGTCTCCCCCTGCACGAAGGGGAGGGGCCAGTCGTAGCCGTACAGAGGGACGCCGAGGAAGATTTTGCCCGGCGGGATGCGCGTGACCGCATAGTCCAGG
>DAOPLW010000075.1:0-6046 GCA_035391945.1 Oscillospiraceae bacterium
ACGACAACATCCGCAAGGCGATGGGCTATGTCTTTACGATTCACATCCCGATCGCGCTTTCGTCGCTGCTCGCGCCGATGCTGGGCATCGACCCGACGAACCTGTTTCTGCTGCCCATCCACGTGGCGCTGCTGGAGCTCGTCATCGACCCGACCTGCTCCGTGGTTCTGGAGCGGCAGCCCGCCGAGCGGGACGTCATGACCCGTCCGCCGCGCGATCCCGCCGAACCGCTTCTCACGGCGCGCGCGCTCCTCAAGAGCGTCCTGCAGGGCCTTGTGATCTTCGCGGCCGCGTTCGGGATGTATTACGCCGCGCTCCCCGCCGCCGGCGCGCCGGCCGCCCGCGCGATGGGTCTGGCCGTCGTGATGCTCTCGAACCTCCTGCTCGTGCAGGTGAATAGCTCCGACCGGGACGGCGCGCTCACCAGCGCGCGCCGCCTGGCGAGGGAGAAGGTCGTATGGGCGGCGAACCTTGCCACGCTTGCGGGACTCGGCCTCATTCTCTATACGCCGCTCGCGGGTTTTCTGCGGCTCGCGCCGCTCTCGGCGTCCGAGCTCCTGCGCGTCGTGCTGACCGCCTGCGCGGCCGTGCTCTGGTATGAGCTCGTCAAGGCGTACAGGCGCATGAAGACGACTTGAACAAAAGAATGCGGCGTTCATATACGCGCATCGTTCAAAATAGACTAAGATGGGAAGAATTGTCGCCATCCCTTGCACTTTCTTTACGCGTTGGTTACAATGGAGTCGAAAAAAAGCCACCGTACCCACCGGCAAAAATGGAGAAGGAAGTGCGGAATGGAACTGACAAGCAACCCCCATGTGCTAAGCTGGGTTGCCGAGATGGCGGCAATGACCAAACCGGACCGGCAGGTCTGGATCGACGGTTCGGAGGAGCAGCTTTCGGCCCTGCGGGAGGAGGCGGTCGCTTCGGGCGAGCTCATCCGCCTCAACGGGGAGAAGCTCCCCGGCTGCTATCTGCACCGCAGCGACCCGAGCGACGTGGCCCGCGTGGAGGGCCGGACCTACATCTGCTGCAAGCGCCAGGAGGACGCGGGCCCCACCAACAACTGGATGGACCCGGACGAAATGCGCGCGAAACTCCGCGAAATCTGCGAGGGCTCCATGCGGGGCCGCACCATGTACATCATTCCCTATTCCATGAGCGTCATCGGCTCCCCGTTCGCCAAGTACGGCCTGGAGCTGACGGATTCCATCTATGTGGTCCTCAACATGGCGATCATGACCCGGATGGGGAGACCCGTCCTTGACGAGCTGGGCGATTCCCCGGACTACATCCGGGGGCTCCATGCGTCCGTCGACCTCGACGAGAAGAATCGCTATATTGTCCATTTCCCCGAGGAGGACGAGATCTGGTCCGTCAATTCCGCCTACGGCGGGAACGTGCTGCAGGGCAAGAAATGCTTCGCGCTGCGCATCGCCTCGAACCTCGGCCGCCAGGAGGGCTGGATGGCCGAGCATATGCTCATCCTCGGCATCGAGAACCCCGAGGGCGAGGTGCGCTACCTCTCCGCGGCGTTCCCGTCCGCCTGCGGCAAGACGAACCTCGCGATGCTCATTCCCCCGGAGCACTACCGCAGGAACGGCTGGAAGGTCTGGTGCGTGGGCGACGACATCGCGTGGCTGCGCGTCGGGCAGGACGGAAGGCTCTACGCGGTGAACCCCGAAAACGGCTTTTTCGGCGTGGCGCCCGGCACGAGCGATAAATCCAATCCCAACGCCATGGCCGCCACGCGCAGGGACACGATCTTTACGAACGTCGCGCTCAATACCGATGACAATACCGTCTGGTGGGAGGGAATGGACAAGAACCCGCCCCGCCACGCGCTGGACTGGACGGGGAAACCCTGGACCGCGGAGAGCGGAACGAAGGGCGCGCATCCGAACTCCCGTTTCACCGCGCCGGCGAAGAACTGCCCGTCCATCTCTCCGGAGTTCGACAATCCCCAGGGCGTGCCGCTCTCGGCCATCATTTTCGGCGGCCGCCGGGCGCGCGTGGCGCCTCTCGTCTACCAGTCGCGCGACTGGAAGCACGGCGTCTTTATTGGCTCCGTCATGGCCTCTGAGACCACCGCCGCCGCCTCCGGCGCGGTGGGCGTGGTGCGCCGCGACCCGATGGCGATGCTGCCGTTCTGCGGTTACAATATGGGCGACTACTGGCAGCACTGGCTGGACATGGGCGGGCACATCGGGAAAAAGCCGAAAATATTCAACGTCAACTGGTTCCGCACCGACGAAAACGGGCGCTTCATCTGGCCCGGCTTTGGCGAAAACCTGCGCGTGCTCGACTGGATCCTGCGCCGCTGTTTCGACGAGGTGGGCGCTGAGGAGACGCCGATCGGCTTCGTCCCGCGTCCGGAGGACATCGAGCTCGAGGGAACCGACGTGAGCCGCGCGACGCTTGCGGGGCTCCTGCAGGTGGACAGGGAGCTCTGGCGGGAGGAGACGGCCGGCATCCGGACCTTCTATCAAAAAATGGGCGGCCATCTGCCGCCGGACCTCGCGGCGGAACTGGACGCGCTGGAAGCGCGGCTGAAGTAAAAAAATCCGCCGCAATGTGGCAAAGCGCCGCATTGCGGCGGGATTTTTTTGGAGAATTCATGTGCATAATTTGATTGTATATTCATACATGGTATGCTAGAATGGGGATACCATTGTGAAAGGATCGCTTTGATGAACCTCTTGGAAGAACAAAAGCCCGTCGCCGGGATGAACGACGATGAGATCCGGGCTCTGTGCGCCGCGCTGCGCGCCATGATCCTGGAAACCGTGTCCGAGACCGGCGGCCACCTGGCCCCGAACCTGGGCGCGGTCGAACTGACCGTGGCGCTCCACCGGTGCTTCGACGTATACCGGGACCGCATCGTTTTCGACGTGGGCCACCAGTGCTATGCGCATAAAATCCTGACCGGCCGCGCGGAGAAAATGAAGACCCTGCGCACGTTCGGCGGCATCGCGGGATTTCCGAAGCCCGCCGAGAGCGCGGCGGACGCCTTCGCCACCGGCCACGCATCCACCTCCGTTTCGGCCGCGCTGGGTATGGCGCGCGCGCGCACGCTGGAGGGGAAGGACTATAAAGTCGTCGCCGTCATCGGGGACGGCGCCTTAACGGGCGGCCTCGCCTACGAGGGCCTGTGCGACGCGGGGGAGAGCGGCGAGCCGCTCATCGTGGTTCTCAACGACAACGGCATGTCCATCACGAAAAACGTGGGCGCCGTGGCGCGTTACCTGGCCGAGCAGCGCTTAAAACCGCAGTATATCCGCTTCAAGCGCGGCTACTATAAATTTACCGCCTCCGTTCCGGGAGGGAGGGGCCTGCGGAATTTCAACCACCGGATCAAGAGCGCGCTCAAAAACGCGATTCTGCCCAGCAGCATGTTCGAGAGCATGGGCTTTTCCTATCTCGGCCCGGTGGACGGGCACGACGTGAAGCGGCTCGGGCTGATGCTCGAATGGGCGAAGGAACTCAACTGCCCGGTGCTTCTTCACGTCCGGACGGTCAAGGGCAAGGGCGTCTCCTATGCGGAGGCGACGCCGGAGCACTACCACGGCGTAGCCCCCTTCGATCCCGCGACGGGCGAGCCGAAAAAACCGCCCTGTGAGAATTTTTCCGCCGTCTTCGGCGAGACGCTCACGGAGCTTGCCGCCGGCGACGCGCGCGTGTGCGCCGTCACGGCGGCCATGGAGGAGGGGACCGGGCTTGCGTCCTTCGCCGCGCGCTTCCCGGCGCGCTTCTTCGACGTCGGCATCGCCGAGGGCCACGCGGTCACCATGTCCGCGGGCATGGCCAAGCAGGGACTCCTGCCGGTTTTCGCGGTCTATTCGTCTTTCCTGCAGCGGGGCTACGACATGCTGATCCACGACGTGGCCATCCAGAACCTTCACGTCGTTTTCGGCGTGGACCGCGCGGGCCTCGTGGGGGAGGACGGCGAGACGCACCACGGCATGTTCGACGTGCCGTTTTTGAGTACCGTCCCGAATATGACCGTCCTGTGCCCCGCGAGCTTCGCGGAGCTCCGTTCGATGCTCGCGCGGGCCGTGACGAAGTATGGCGGCCCCGTGGCGGTGCGCTATCCGCGCGGCGGCGAGGGGGAGTACCGCCTGGACGCCGGCGACGCGCCGTCCGCGCTCCTGCGAAAGGGGAGCGCCGTGACGCTCGTCTCCTACGGCACGCTTGTAAACGAGCTTCTCGCCGCGGCCGAAACGCTTGCGGCGGAAGGGATCGAGGCCGAGGTCGTAAAGCTTAATTCCATCCTCCCCCTGGACGCGGACGCCGTGGCGGAGTCGGTGAAAAAGACGCGCCGCCTCCTGGTTCTCGAGGACTGCGCGGCGCATGGCGGTGTGGGCGAGCGCCTCGCGGCGCATCTGGCGGTCTCGGGCGTCCCGGCGGAGAAAATTCTTCTCAGGAACCTCGGCGAGCGCTTCGTGCCCCACGGCACGGTGCCGCAGCTCCGGCGGCTGCGCGGTCTGGACGCGGCCGCCGTTGCGGACGCGGTGCGGGAGATGTGCCATGGCGGGTAAGCGGCTGGACATGGCGCTCTGCGAGCGCGGCCTGGCCGAGAGCCGGGCGAGGGCGCAGGCGCTCGTCATGGAGGGCGTCGTCTTTGTGGACGGGCAGAGGGCCGTGAAGGCCGGAACGGCCGTCCCGGACGCGGCGCACATCGAGGTGCGCGGGCGCGCGAACCCCTATGTGAGCCGCGGCGGACTGAAGCTGGAGAAGGCGCTGGATACCTTCGGGATCTCTCCCGCCGGGCGCGTCTGCCTCGACTCCGGCGCGTCCACGGGCGGGTTTACCGACTGCCTGCTCCGGCGCGGCGCTTTGAAGGTCTACGCCGTGGATGTGGGCTACGGGCAGCTCGCCTGGAGCCTGCGGAGCGACCCGCGGGTGGTGTGCATGGAGCGCACGAACCTGCGGCATCTGACCAAAAGCGAGATCGCCGAGGACATCGGCCTTGCCACCCTCGACCTCTCGTTTATTTCGCTGGGCCTGATCCTGCCCGCCGTGTACGGCCTCCTCGCTCCCGCGGGGGAGGCGGTCTGCCTGGTGAAGCCCCAGTTCGAGGCGGGGAAGGAAAAAGTCGGGAAGAAGGGCGTTGTGCGCGATCCGGCGGTGCACCGGGAGGTGCTCGAGCGTTTCCTCGAGACCGCCGGGCGCTGCGGCTTCGGCGCCGCCGATATGACCTTTTCCCCCGTCCGCGGCCCGGAGGGGAACATCGAATATCTCGCCCGCCTCGTGAAGAATCCGCAGGCGGCCTGGGCCGGCAGCGTTGCCGCGCTCGTGGAAGCGTCCCACAAAGCTCTGGAGGAGTGATGCGTATGCGCGACATGAAAAAAGTGGTGCTCTGCCCAAACCCCTACCGCGACAAGGGACTTCAGACCGCCCGCAAAGTGGAGAGACTGCTGCAGGGGCAGGGGCTGGAGACCTGTATGAGCGTGCCCTACCGGCACGACGGAAGCTTCTCGCTTCCCAAGGGAGTCACCTGCGTCCCGATCGCGCAGGCGCTGCGCGGCGCGGACCTGATGATCTGTTTCGGCGGCGACGGCACGATCCTCCACTGCGCCCGGGAGGCGGGCGGGTTCGACGTGCCGCTTCTGGGCGTGAATATGGGAAGCGTCGGCTTCATGGCGGAGCTGGAGTCCTCGGAGCTGGACCTCCTGGGCAAGATCGCAGCGGGCGATTTCACGGTGGAGGAGCGCATGATGCTCGACGTGAAGGTTTACCGGGACGGGGAGACGGTCTATTCGGACACCGCGTTTAACGACGTGCTCATCAACAAGGCCGCCGCGGCGCGGCTCATCCAGCTCTCCGTCTTCAGCGGCGCCGAGGGGGAGTCGACGCTCGCCGCCTTCTCCGGCGACGGCGTGATCCTCAGTACGCCGACCGGATCCACGGCCTACTCCATGTCCGCCGGGGGGCCCATCGTGGAACCCGCCTCGGAGAATATCATCCTCACGCCCGTGTGCGCCCACTCGCTCTATGTGCGTCCGCTGGTGCTTGCGCCCGAACGGATCATCCGCGTGGAGCTCAC
>DAOPLW010000076.1:0-5978 GCA_035391945.1 Oscillospiraceae bacterium
CGGTCCGACCGCGTGGAGGGGAAGCTGCGCTACACCGAGATCTATGGGCTCCGCCTCCCGGCGCAGGGCGCTTAAAGTCCCCGCGCCTGAAACAGTGCGAGGACGTAAGCGTTCTGCAGTTTCCGGGCGAACAGTTCCCGGTACCGCGCCGTCTTTTCCTTCCCCGCGGCGCGAAGCTGCGCAAGCTGCAGGACATCTCCTCCTGCCCGCGCTCGAGGTCCTCGTGCATATCCTCATATTTTTCCAGGCGCCAAAGCGCCGTGTCCGTGTCCGCGGCGGCGATGCCGCCGTCTTTTTTTATCGTCAGCCTGTCCATCGGCACGCTCCCTCCCGCTTTTCGCCGGGCGCATCCGTCCGTATGCGTCCGGCGCTTGCCGCGGCGCACAGTTTGCGCTATACTGGATACAAATTTCCATCGGAGGCATCTGCTATGACACACGAAATGATCCCCGGCAAATCCGGGCGTGCCGTCCCATGCCTGCATACGCTCACAGGCACAGGAAAAGAAAAGATCGTCTGCGTCGCGGCCCACGGCTTCGGCAGCAGCAAGGAGAGCCCCACGACTTCCATGCTCCTCGAGGCGCTCCCCGCGCGCGGCATCGGCGTAATCGCGTTCGACTTCCCCGCCCACGGGGAAAGCCCCGTGGACGGCGACGCTCTTCGCATCGGCAACTGCCTGTGCGACCTTGCAGCCGCCGAGGCGCGGGCGAAGGAGCTCGCGCCGGAGGCGGACGTCGTCTACTTCTCCTCGAGTTTCGGCGCGTATATCAACCTCATTTACCTCGCGACGCGGCCCCACGCGGGGCGCCGCTCCTTCCTGCGCAGCGCCGCGGTGGACATGCCCGGACTTTTCAGCCATCCGACGGCGGAGGAGAGCGCGCGGCTGGCCAGGGACGGCTATCTCATGCTGGACGAAGGCTATACCCGCCCGCTCAAGATCACACCCGCTTTCCTCTCGGACCTCGCCGCGCACAATGTGTTCCGGCTCTACCGCGCCGGCGAGGCGGAGGTCCGCATGGTCCACGGCGGAGCCGACGAGACGGCCTCGGTCAAGGACGCGGAGCGCTTCGCCCGGCAGTTCGGGGCGGAGCTCACCGTCATCCCCGGGGGCGACCACCGGCTCTCCCTGCCCGGGATGCCGGAGACCGTTCTGCGTCTTGCCGAGGAATTTTATCTGTCCGCGGCGCGGTAGACATGAAAATACCGGACGTCCGCGGCGCGGCGGGCACGCCCGCCGCTTCCCGCACGTCTTCCGGCCCGGGCGCTTTGTTCCGGAGCCGCGCTAAATCATCCTCCGCTTCCCGGTGACGCTCTCGAGCGCGATCCGGTAGACGGTAAGGTTCGGGAAGGCCTCGGGGCTGCACGGGTGGCCCGCAAAGCCGCAGTGCTCGAGCAGGAGCGCGATCCCCTTTTCCGCGTCCGCACCCGCGGCTTTCTCCGCGGTGCCGTAGCCGATGACGCTCTCATACTCGGCCGTTACGCTCACCCCGGTGTCCACAAAGCGGTGGCAGAGGTCGGCCTCCACGCAGACCCTGTTGCTGCGCGCCAGGAGATCGTGCTTTTTCCCCTCCCCGGCGCCGTGGACGTACAGCACGAGCTTCCCGTCCGCGACCTCATACCCGAAGGAGAGCGGCACCACGTAGGGGTATTCACCGCCGCAGATGCCCATCCGGACCGTGTCGCAGCGGCGCAGCACGTCGACGATGTCCGCAAAGTCTCTGATTTCCCGTTCCTTTTTTCGCATGATCGTTCTCCATTCCAAAATTGTCTTACCGCCCCCTCCGGCACGGGCCGGAGGGCGGGAGTGAACAGCGCCCAAAAACGGCATCACAGCCGCTTTGCGGATTATGATACCATAAAGCCGCTCCGGGGGGAAGCCGGGAGCGGCAGTTTTATGCAAAAAAGCTCGTGGCGCTCCTCGCGACGCGGGAAACGCGGCGCATGCCCAGAAACTTTACGCACCGCTCATTTCGCGTTTATCGCAGCACGAATTCGGCTCTACATGAATTCCCGCATGGAAACCGGCGCAGGAAACATACTAAACGAAATTGGGAGACGGCGGAGGCGGGCATGAAGGGACACAATCATTTCGAGGGCTGGTACTTCAAGCAGCAGGCGGACTGCGGCGCCGCCGCGTTTATCCCCGCGCGCCACGCGGACGGGGGCGGTGTAGCGGCGTCGCTGCAGATCGTGACGGACGCCGGCACGCACTGCGTCCCCTACGACGCGCGCGCCCTCTCGGTCGACCGCCGCGGGCCGCGCATCGTTCTGGGCCGGAACGTCTTCTCGCCCAAAGGCCTGCATCTGGACGTCCATGCCGCCGGCGCCGAAGTCTTCGGCGACCTGGTTTATCAAAATCCGGTGCGCCTCCCCTACGACATCATGGGACCGTTCTGCCGCGTTCCCTTCATGGAGTGCCGCCACAGCGTTTTCAGCATGCGGCACGACGTCTCCGGACATCTTACGGTAAACGGGCGCGAGATGGATTTTTCCGGCGGCGCCGGCTACATCGAAGGAGACCGGGGCCGCTCGTTTCCGAAGCGGTATCTCTGGACGCAGTGCTGTTTCCCGGAAGGCTCCCTGATGCTCTCCGCGGCGGATATCCCTTTCCCCGGCGGCGTCTTCACCGGCATCATCGGCGTGGTATACTTCCACGGCAGGCAGCACAGGCTTGCGACCTACCTGGGCGCGCGGCTGCTCCGGCCGGGGGAGCGCGCCGCCGTCGTGCGGCAGGGCGCCTATATGCTGGAGGCGGCGCTTCTCTCCGAGAGCGGGACGCTGCTCCGCGCCCCGGTGCGAGGCGGCATGACGCGGCTGGTCCGGGAAAGCCTCGTCTGCCGCGCCGCGTACCGCTTCTCCAAATCCGGCGAGACGCTCTTCGACTTCGTCACCGACCGCGCGAGCTTCGAATACGAATACGGCTCCTGACGGCGCCTCCGAAACCCGGGGGCGCCGTGTCGTGCGGAGCAGTTTCCGCTTCCGCGCGTTTTCGTCTTCCACCCGGCCGTTGCCGGCCGGTCCGTGCGCGCCAAAACGCCGGAGGTCTTTCGCTCCGGGCTGTATCCGCACTGTCCCCGGCGGCGGGAGGCGGAAATGTCGCCGGCGGCATCGTGGGCGTCTCCCTGTGCCGACCGAGGCGCAGAAAGGCCTTCGGGGGCCGTCCCGTCTACGGCATCCCGGTCCCGGCGAACGGGGAGGCGGCCGCGCCGCCCGGCGGGCGGTCCCGCGAAACAGGAAGGGCGGGGAGTTCCCCCGCCCTTCCTGTTTCGCCCTGCCGTTTCTTCCGGTACGCATCCGGGTCGGGCCCTTCCCGGCCGCCGGGGAAGGTCTTCCCGGAACGGCGAAGAAGAAGCGGAAAGCGCGCGCACGAACCGTGATCCGGAATACTTGACAAAGCAACCGGGGAGTCCTTAGAATGGGATCGATTCCCCGTCCATTGCTCTGCAGCCATACGCCTCTCCGGGCGTGGGAACTTCACCGGAAAACCGACTGCGGATCTTTTGCACCGAGGCGCCCGTACAATGCGTTTTGAGAGGATGAACGGAACATGGGACAGTCAGAAACAAGAGCGAACCTGGTCAACATCATACTTGAAGATGAAAGCGACAAGAATCTGGAAGACGAAGAAATGCTGCATCTGCTGCTGCAGCATAAAATTTCAGAAGATGCCAGCTATGTTCAGGACGAAAGGCTGACATTCGGCGACAGAATGGCGGACAGCATCGCGAAATTCGCGGGCAGCTGGACGTTTATTCTCATTTTCATCGCCTGTCTGCTTCTCTGGATCACCGTCAATGTCATTCTGGTTTCCAGGGCCTTCGACGCATATCCCTTCATCCTGCTCAACCTGATATTGTCCTGCGTGGCGGCCATCCAGGCGCCCGTCATCATGATGAGCCAAAACAGGCAGGAGAAAAAAGACCGGCTCCGCTCTCAAAACGACTACAAGACCAATCTGAAAGCGGAAATCATTATCGAGGACCTTCACCAGAAGCTGGACCGGCTGCTGGCAAACCAGGACGCGATCGTGCAGGAAATCGAGCGTCTGCAGAAACAGGAGGCTCAATCCGCCCAAACGCCGGGGTCAGGCGCCGGGGGCCCCGGCGCCTGACCCCGGCGGAACCGGGCGGCGCCCGGCAGGCATCGTGCGGCGCCAAAGGCGGCTGCTGCGGAGAAGGCTTTTGTCCCGCGCGGCGTCGTGCGCCGGGCCAGGAGCGCCGCGGAACATCCTCATGGGCGGAAGACGGTTTCGCTGGAAGTACCGGTTCCAAACAGGCGGGGGGACCCAATAAAGAGAGGGAGAAAAAGACCGAGCCTTTTTCTCCCTCTCTTTTCGACGCACGGTAGCGACCCAAATCCCGACCTTCCGATTCCCCGGGCACGAGCCCGGCGCAGCGAATCGCGTCTGAAAAGGAGGGACCACGGGAGCCGAGCGGAGGGAGTCATTCTGTTCGTCGGCACAAAACGGCCGGAGCAAAGCGGATTTTGCTCCGGCGCGGAAGGTTCAAACACTTAAAACGCCGCGCCCCCGTTCTGCTCCAAACGCGGACCAGCAAAGTGTTTTCATTCGGGAAAAGAGGAGCGGCCATGTAGGTGAGAAACGACGTTTGCCCCAAAAAGAAAACGTCGTCGCGAACGGTATGAAATCCGCGACGATGTGGAACGTCCGGTCACTACAGATGCCGCGTCTCTCGTTTTCTCGCGGCGAAGCTTAAGGCGAGGGGAGCCGAACCCAGCCCGCCTCAGCCTTGTTAAATTCGTGCTTTTCTTCGTTGTTCTCCTGGACGGGCGTCAGCCCGCCGTCGTCGGCCGCCTCGAAAAACGCAAATTTCCCGGCGGCTGAGGTCGCAGAGTTTTGACGCACGATTTGCGTCTCAGGCAAGGCAGACGACGACGCTATACTGACGTATAGCAAGGAGAATAACGCGGCATGGGGCGCTCATCGTGCGTCAAAACCGGGCCGGGTTCAACTTCCCTCGCCTTAGCAAGCGGGTTCGCCGCAAAAGCGAAGAAACGGCCCCTCGGGCTAAGAGGCCTCGCCGTCAGGCGGAGGTTCGTGCCAAACGGGCTCCCGAGCTGACAAATGTAATCACTATAGATGTCATGTCTCTCGTCCCGCTCCAAAGGCAAACCAGCGTAGCGTTTGCCTTGGAAACGGAGGAGCAAGGAAGCGGGCGGACGACGCTATTTCGTTCGCCAGAATAAAATAACGTCGGAGCAAAGCGTACTTTGCTCCGACGTGGCAAAGAACACGATGATTGATACAATGCACCTGTCTTACAGCGATTGCACCCGCTTTTAAGTGCGTTTTTTTGAAGCATACTATCTGTGGCATAGCGGACGGAAAGGACTAAAGGGACAAAACTCGACTCCTTACAGGAGAATACTTGCACAGGAGCATCCATCAGAATCCAAGATTACCCTCATTTTAATTGGGTTTATTCTTCTTGTCTCACATCAGGTTGACCAAATACCCTAATTACGGAACAGAATGTATCTCTCCTATTCGTTAACGACAGGAATCACATAGCCTTAAGGCACTGACCGAGCTGACTCGATAGCATATCGATAAAATCATCGGCTCGCGACCAGACAGATTATCAGGAACGTTACAACGATCTGCTCTCAAGGTACAACGCCGCCACGGCGCGGATTGCGGGACTGACCGAAACAAAGGAACACCGCAAAACACAGCAGGTCGTCCTCGCCGCATTCACCGACGCGATGAAAAAACAGGAGCAGACGCTTGACGAGTTCATGGAGGGGCTTTGGGTTGAAACTGTGGAAAAAGCCACAGTGTTCTCAGACCACAGAATCGTGTTCACTTTAATGAATAGTGCGGAAATCGAATCATAACAATTCGATCGAATCAATGTCGAACTTAATCAGTCCGTCATCTCTCATTTTGGCGAGTTCCCGCGATAAAGAGGTTCTTTGAACTCCGATTCTTTCAGCCAACGCCTTTTTTGTCATGCTAA
>DAOPLW010000077.1:0-5944 GCA_035391945.1 Oscillospiraceae bacterium
GCCCAGGAATCGCTCCATATCCTGCCGCGCGAGACTTGAAATCTTCTTGAGCATCTCGCCGTGCGCGCCGATGATGATCCCCTTGTGGCCGGCTTTTTCGCAGTAGATGGTCATGTCCAGGTCCACCACGCCGCTCTTGCGGGTGTGGTAGCGGTTGATCTCCACCGCGGTGCCGTGCGGGATCTCCTTATTGAGGCACAAAAGCAGCTTTTCGCGGAGGATCTCGGCCAGGATCTGCTTTTCCGGCTGGTCGGTCACCATACCGTCCGGAAAGAGCTGCGGGCCCGGCACGGCGTATTTCAGAAGCTCGTCGACCAGGGCCCCGATCCCCTCGCTCCGTCTGGCGGAGATCGGGAGGATGGCCTTAAAATCGAACGCTTTGCGGTAGAGATCAATGACCGCGAGGAGCTCCTCCTTTTTTACGGTGTCCATCTTGTTGATGGCCAGAAGCGCCGGGACGCCCGCCGCGCGGATGCGCTCGAGCAGCCCCTCTTCGGGCGCGCCGATGTTGGCGATGGGCTCCACCACCAGAACCGCCGCGTCCACATCCGCCACGCTTTCGCTGGCCACCTTGACCATGTAGTCGCCCAGCCGCGAGCGGGGGCGGTGGAACCCGGGCGTGTCGAGAAAAACGAGCTGCGCGTCCCCGTGGTTCACCACGGCGGTGATGCGCGTGCGCGTGGTCTGGGGCTTGCTCGAGACGATGGCCACCTTTTCGCCCACGAGCTTGTTCGTGAGCGTGGATTTCCCCACGTTCGGCCGCCCGACGAGCGCGATCATCGCGGTACGCGTGATCTTCTGCTTCGGCGCCGCGCTTTCCTCCGGTCGCGAAAGATCCAGCGCCGCGAGGATCGCCTCCTCACGCCGCCGCATCTTTCGCTGCTGCGGCCCGTTGTCCAGATGGTCGTACCCCAGCAGATGCAGCACGGAGTGCACGGTCAGATAAGCCATCTCCCGTTCCGGCGCGTGCCCGAACTCCTCCGCCTGGCGTTTCGCCCGCTCCACGGAAATCACGACGTCCCCCAACGGCAGGAGTCCCGTCTCCGGATCGGTCTCGCCGTCCCCCGGGGAAAAGGCCCCGGCCTTGAATTCAAACGCCGGAAAGGAGAGCACATCCGTGGGCGCGTCCAGCTCCCGCTGCTCCAGATTGATCTCCCGAATGCCGGCGTCGTCGGTGAGCAGAACGTCCACTTCGCACGGAACCGTTATGCCTTCCGCCGCGAGCGCCGTTCGCACCACCGTGCGCAGCAGCTTGTCCCATCCCGGGGTCTGCACCTCATTTTCCACCGTGATCACATGGGTCCTCGCCCTCGCCATGTTACCACCCTCCGCTTCTATTTCTTTCTGGAGGTCCTTCTCCGCTCGTCCTCCTCATATGCCTTGATGATCCGCTGCACCAGCACATGGCGCACCACGTCGCTCTCGGTGAGGATACAGGTCGAAATGCCTTCCACGTTTTTGAGGACACGCATGGCCTCCCGCAGCCCGCTGACCTTGTCGGCGGGCAGGTCGATCTGCGTGATGTCGCCGGTGATGACGGTCTTGGAACCGAAGCCGATGCGCGTTAAAAACATCTTCATCTGCTCGCGGGAGGTGTTCTGCGCCTCGTCGAGGATGATGAAGCTGTCCTCCAGCGTGCGCCCGCGCATATAGGCCAGGGGAGCGACTTCGATGTTGCCGCGCTCGACGTATTTGTTATACGTCTCGGGGCCCAGCATCTCGAAGAGCGCGTCGTAGAGCGGCCTGAGATAGGGGTCCACCTTGCTCTGCAGGTCACCCGGCAGAAAGCCCAGGCGCTCTCCTGCCTCCACGGCCGGGCGCGTGAGAATGATGCGGTTGACCTCCTTGTCCCGGAATGCGGCGACCGCGGCCGCCACGGCGAGATAGGTCTTGCCGGTGCCCGCCGGGCCGATGCCCAGCGTCACGCCGCTCTTCTTAATGGCCTCGAGATAGGTCTTCTGCCCGATGGTCTTGGGCTTGATGGGCCTGCCCTTGGCCGTGATGCAGATCACGTCCCTGGCAAGTTCGCCGAGCTTCTCCTCCTGCCCGCTTCTCACCAGCCCAATCAGGTAGCGCACGTTCTGTTCGCCGATCGCTTCGCCCCGCGCGGAGAGCTGCAGGAGCGATTCGACGGCCCTGACCCCGAGGCGCACATCCTCCGCCTCGCCGGAAATTTTGAGCTCGCCGTCCCGGCTCACGACCCGGATGTGAAGCTCGTCCTCCATGATGCGGATGTTTTCATCGAAAGATCCGAAGACGCCTATGGCCTGCTCCATGCGCTCGATGCTGACGGTCTGTTCTGTCATGTCTCTGTTTTAGCTCCTTCGCAAACGAACTTCTTAGGACGCTTCCTCTTCGGGCACGAGGGCCCGCGCCGCGCCGATCTGTTCCTCGCACTCGCCGAGAAGCGTGACCGTGAGGACACCGTCCTGCTCCGAAACGGTGACGCTCATGCGCAGAATCTCGCCCTCGCCGACGCGCGCGCGCAGTTCCTCCTCGAGCGCGCGGCGCAGGTACGCCTCCGCCGACGCGCGCGCCACCTGCGCGGGGACGGTTTCGTACTCGGTCAGCGTCGTCTCCAGCAGGGAGACGGGCAGGGTCATCCCGCCCGGCAGGACAAGCGTCTTCGTTTTCTCTATTTTATCATATTTCCCATAGGAAATGCCAGCGCCTAAATAGAAATTTATCTGTTTATTTCCCAGAATCAGGGACCGGCGCGTGCGCTCGGCGCCGGTATACGATTTCCCGAAGGCGTCAAGCGGCGTGGCGGCGGAGAGCGTATACCAGGTGCGGGCATAGACGCGCCCCATGGCATGGACGTACCGCACGCCCACGATCCCCCCCTGCGCGGGCGGCGCCTCCAGGTCGTCCACGCCCGAGATAAGGAGATCGCCCGGCGCCACCGTGTCCCCGCGCTCGATCTGCGCGGCGCCCTCGAGCACCTCCAGGCGCGTCACGATGCCGCCTTTTTCCGCCACGACGTTCGCCGGCGTCTTCTCATCGATGAGATCGGGCTTCTTTTCCCGTTCCCGGACGCTCACCTCCGCACGGCAGCCGTTGACGTTCACCGCGAACCAGCCCAGCTCCGGAATCCGCAAAAGCAGCTCCTGCTCGACCTGCCCGGAATCGATGGAGGGCCCCCAGACAAAGGGACGCACGCCGAGCTCCGAGAGCACCGCGCGGATCTGCGCGCTGGGGACGGTCTCGTTGCCCTCGATGGTGACCTCCAGCACGAACCGGGAAAGGACCAGCACCGCCGCGAGCGAGAGGAGAAGCCCGAAGATCAGCGCGTAGCGCCGTCTGAAACGCGCCAGCAGGAACGGCAGTCCCTGCCGTCCGAGGACCCGGGAGGTACACATCGCGCGCTCCGCGAGCGCCGCCGTCCCTTTCGCGTCCGCGCGCGCGACATACAGGCGCAGGCAGAGCGGCGAGCGCCACTCGAGCCCCCAGAAAGCCACGCCGTGCTGCGCGAGCAGGTTCAAAAACCGCTCCGGAAAGGCCCCCTCGATCTCCAGGCGCACCTTTCCGCGCAGCATATGAATGATCCTCTGCATACCCGCTCCTCCCCCGCGCCGCCCGCCGGGCGGGCGTTTTCCATTCTAATGTCTGAATTCCAGTTTGAAAATTTCCCCGGTGATGAGCAGCTCTCCCGCGTTCATGGCCCGCAGCACAAGGCCGTCCCCCTCCAGCCGGACGGTCACCGGGCCGCCGTTGACCTCGATCTCGCGGTCGCTGTAGGAGAGGATGCCTCTGTGGTTCTCCATGAGGAGCGCGCGGCTCCCCGTGAGCGTGATGCGCGGCAGCCCCGCCACGACGTCCGCCGGCAGGTCCAGGAGCTCCGCCGCCCAGACGAGCAGCGCCCCGCCGGTCCTCTTTTCCCCCATACTCCCACCTCCGTCCTAAACTCTATGCATACCGGACGATTCCCTTGCCAGTCCGGCTGTCCAAAAATCTTCAAAAAGCATTGACGATAAGGGGTATTTTTGTTAAAATAAAGATACAAAATATGGCAGAGAAGGGGGCTCCCATCATGTGTTCCAAGGAAGCGGTCGTCAATAACCAGGTCGGCCTTTATGCCCGGCCCGCGACGTTCTTCATTCAGAAAGCCAATGAATTCAAGTGCAGCATCTGGGTCGAGCGGGGCGAGCGCAAGGTCAATGCCAAGAGTCTTTTAGGCGTACTCTCCCTCGGCATCACCAAGGGGACAGCCATCAATATCGTTGCCGACGGCGTCGACGAGGTCGAGGCTGTCGCCGCTCTGACGGAGCTGGTCTCCACCAACTTCGCCGAATAACGGAAGGACCGGGAGCCGTCCAGCTTTGCGCCGGGCGGCTTCTTTCTTTCCGGCGCGGCGGGAAACGGCACGGATTTCGTGAGGTCTGGTATGAACATCGACGAGCTGCGGGAAAAGGCCCGCTCGCTGCCGCTTCTGCCCGGTGTGTACCTGATGAGCGACCGGGAGGGCGTCATCATCTACGTGGGTAAGGCCAAGGCGCTGAAAAACCGCGTGAGCCAGTATTTTCAGGACACGCCGCACGACGTGAAGACCGCCGTCATGGTCCGGCAGGTCGCCTCTTTCGACTACATCGTCGTGGGCAGCGAATTTGAAGCTCTGGTCCTCGAATGCGCGCTCATCAAGCGCCACATGCCGCGCTACAACGTCCTGCTCAAGGACGACAAGAGTTTTCCCTATCTGCGGCTCCCGCCGGGGCCGTACCCGCGCTTTGCCATCGCCAGCCGGCCCGCGCAGGACGGCGCGCGCTACTTCGGCCCCTACCACAGCCGCTCCGAGGCGCGAAACGCCGTCGCGGCCGTCTCCCGCGCGCTGGGGCTCCCCTCCTGCACGCGGAAATTCCCGCGCGACATCGGCAAAGCGCGGCCGTGCCTGGACCACCAGCTCGGCCTCTGCGCCGGCTGGTGCCTGCCGGAGGCGCCCGGCGAGGCGGAATACGCCCGGCGGGCGGACGAGGCCGCGGCGCTTCTCGAGGGCCGCAGCCAGGCGCTCGTGGAGACGCTTTCCGCCGAGATGGAGCGGGAGGCGGAGTCTCTGCGCTTCGAGCGCGCCGCCGCCCTGCGCGACCGCATCAAGGCCGTGACGCACCTTCGGAAAAAGCAGAAGGTCGTCGCCGGGGCGATGGCCGACACCGACGTCATCGGCCTCTTCGCGGGCGGAGCCAAGACCGGCTTCGCCGTACTCCACTACACCGGGGGCGACCTCATCGGCCGGGACGTGAGCGTGCTGGAAACGCCGATCGCGTACGAGCCCGAGGCGCTTCTCTCCGCGCTTCTTACGCAGTATTACGACGGGCGCGGGCGCATGCCGCGCGAGCTCCTGCTGCCGTTTTCCCCCGAGGGGGAGGAGGACCTGGCGCGACTCTTCTCCGAGCAGGGCGCGCGGCCCGTGCGCCTCTTCGTCCCGCAGCGGGGCGATAAGCGCGCGCTCGTGGACATGGCCGAAAAGAACGCCCGCGAGGAGGCTGAGCGCCTCACCACGCGCGAGGAGCGCGTTTCGCGCGTCCTGACCGAGCTCGGCCGCCTGACGGGCGGGGGGGCGCCGGGACGCATCGAGGCCTTCGACATCTCCAACACGGGCGCTTCGGACATCGTGGCCTCCATGACGGTCTTTGAAAACGGGAAACCGAAAAAATCCGCCTACCGGCGCTTCCACATCAAAAACCAGGACACGCCGGACGATTACCGCGCGATGGACGAGGTCCTCCGCCGCCGCCTGGAACGCGAGGAAGCGCACGACGAGAAATTCGGCGTTCTGCCAGACCTTTTTCTCATCGACGGCGGCGCGGCCCACGCGGCCGTCGCCGCGCGGGCGGTATCCGACGCAGGAATGAAAATCCCCGTTCTGGGCATGGTGAAGGACGACCGGCACCGCACGCGCGCCCTCGTGGACCCGGACGGGCGCGAACTGGGCCTCTCCTCCAATCCCGCC
>DAOPLW010000078.1:0-5928 GCA_035391945.1 Oscillospiraceae bacterium
TGCAATTCCGTCACCGCCACGCAGACGGCGCTGAGGCTCTGCGACTACGCCGTGACGGAGGCCGGCTTCGGCGCGGACCTGGGCGCGGAAAAGTTCATCGATATCAAATGCCGCATGTCCGGCCTGCGCCCGAGCGCGGTCGTGATCGTGGCCACCGCGCGCGCGCTCAAGCACCACGGCGGCGCTCCGAAGGCCGAACTCGGGAAAGAGAATCTCGCCGCGCTGGAAAAGGGGCTTCCGAACCTCCTGCGCCACGTGGAAAACGTCACGGGGGTCTTCGGGCTTCCCGCCGTGGTGGCGGTAAACCGCTTCCCCGGCGACAGCGAGGCGGAGCTCGCGCTGATCGAGGAGAAATGCCGCGCGCTGGGCGTCTCCGTGGCGCTCTCCGAGGTCTGGGCCAGGGGCGGCGCGGGCGGCGAGTCCCTCGCGCGGGAGGTCGTGCGCCTGTGCGGCACGGAAAACCATTTTGCCTTTTCCTATGATCTGGACAACACCATCGAGGCGCGCATGGAACAGATCGTAAAGCGCGTCTACCGCGGCCGCGGCGTGCAGTTTACCGTCGCCGCGCACAAGGAGGCGCGGGAGCTTGCCGCCCTGGGCTTCGGGCACCTGCCCATCTGCGTGGCCAAGACGCAGTACAGCTTTTCGGACGACGCAAGTCTCCTCGGGGCGCCCGAAGACTTCGTCGTCACGGTGCGCAGTTTCCACGTGTCCGCCGGGGCCGGCTTCCTCGTGGCCTTTACCGGCGAAATCATGACGATGCCGGGCCTTCCGCGGGTGCCCTCGGCGGAAAAAATCGACGTGGATGAAAACGGCCGCATCTCAGGCCTCTTCTAGAGGAGGAATCAAGCATGAAGCATCTCGGGACCCAAACTCTTATTACGAAGCGGCTGATCCTGCGTCCGTTCCGGATGGAGGACGCCGGGGCCATGTGGGAAAACTGGGCGGGCGACCCGGAGGTCACCCGCTATCTGACCTGGCCGCCCCACGCGGACGTCTCCGTCAGCCGCGCCGTCCTCGAGGACTGGACGGCCTCCTACCGGAAGCCGGACTTCTACCAGTGGGCCGTCGTCCCGAAGGACGGGGACGACCGGCCCATCGGTTCCATCAGCGTCGTGCACGGGGACGACGAGATCCGTATGGTACATATCGGCTACTGCATCGGGAGGGCATGGTGGCGCCGGGGCATCACCTCGGAGGCGCTTGCCGCGCTCCTCGATTTCTTCTTCACCAGGGTCGGCGTCAACCGCGTCGAATCGCGCCACGACCCGCGGAACCCCAATTCCGGTCTCGTGATGCAAAAGTGCGGCATGCGCTATGAGGGCACCCACCGGCAGGCGGACATCAACAATCAGGGCGGTCTCTGCGACAGCGTGTTCTACGCGGTCCTGGCGGACGAGTACGGAGGTGCCAGATGAAATATCTCAAGCAATTCGGCCTGATCCTGCTCGTCTCCTTCTGCGGAGAGGCGCTCTCGTACCTCATTCCCCTGCCGATTCCGGCGAGCATCTACGGTCTCGTCCTGATGCTCGCCGCGCTGGGAACGAAGCGCATTCCCCTCTCCGCCGTCCGGGAGACCGGAAAATTCCTCATTGAAATCATGCCGATCATGTTCATCCCCGCCGCGGTGGGACTCGTCCGGTACTGGTACGTCCTGCGGCCTATTTTCGTCCCGGTGGCGGTCATCACGCTCGTATCCACCGTGGTGGTCATGGCGGGCACGGGACGCATCACGCAGGCCGTGATCCGGCTGAGCGAAAGGAGGAAGCGCAATGCGGGAGATGCTCGCTGACTCGGTCTTTTTCGGTGCGGTCGTCACCGTCTTTGCCTATGAGCTCGGAACCATTCTTAGCAGACGGTTCCGCTTCGCGCTCTTTAACCCCATGCTCCTGTCCATCTCCGGCATTATCGCCCTGCTCCTTATCTTCCGGATCGATTACGAGGTCTATTTCCAGGGCGCCAAGTACATCAGCTATCTCCTCACCCCGACGACCGTATGCCTCGCCATCCCCCTCTACGAGCAGATGACGCTTCTCAGGCGCAACTTCAGGGCGATCTGCGCGGGCATCCTCTCGGGCGTCCTTCTGAGCATGCTCACGATCCTCGCGCTCGCGTTTCTTTTCGGGCTGGATCATGAGATCTATGTGACGCTTCTGCCCAAATCCATCACGATGGCGATCGGCATGGGCGTCTCCGAGGAGCTCGGCGGGATCGTGACCATCACCATCGCCGTCATCGCGGTCACGGGCGTCTTCGGAAACATGATCGCCGAGCCCGTCTGCCGGATTTTCCGGATCCGGGAGCCCGTGGCGCGGGGCATCGCGATCGGCACGGCCTCCCACGCCATCGGGACCGCCCGCGCGATGGAAATGGGCGAAATCGAGGGCGCCATGAGCAGCCTTTCCATCGTGGTGGCCGGCATCGTGACGGTCGTCGCGGCCTCCGTTTTCGCGCAGTTCCTTTGAAACAGGGCGCCGGCTCTCCTCCATTCGGTACAAACCGGGCGCGCCGCGGTTGCGGCGCGCCCGGTTCCTCTTTTTCCATGTACTACTCGGGTTTTCCGATCTTCAGTTCCCGGAGCTTCTCCCCCACGGGCTCCAGTTTTTCGCCGGCGCGCAGGAGCGTGCCCTTGACGCGCTCCATCTCGCCGATGATATGGGCCGCGGTGGCCTCGTAGTCCGTCCGTCCGGCATCGAAGGTGCGCTTTGCCTCTCCCAGGAGCAGCGCGAGCTGTGCGCGCAGGGCCTCGGCCTCGGCAGCGGCCGTGTGCTCGATCTCGGCTGCGCGGCGGTGGGCGTCGATCTCCACGGCGGCCAGGCGCTCCCTTAACTCCCGGTAGGCGGCCGCGTCCGGTTCGGCTTCATCCAGCCGTTTCTGCAGCCGCGCGAGATCCTCTCCGGCGGCGGCCGCGTCGGCATGCGCCCCCTCCAGCGCGGCGCGAAGCGCCTCCCGGTCCTCGCAGGCGGAGGCGAGCGCGTCGCGCTCGGCCTCCAGCGCGGCCACGCGCGCCGTCTGCGCCGCAAGCTGCATCTCGAGATCGTCGCGCTCGGCTTTCAGCGCCTCGCCGGCCTTTCTGCTCTCGTCGAGCCGCTCCTGCGCCTCGCCGGCGGCGTTTTCGATGTAATCGAGCACGTCCTGCCGGTGAAAGCCACCCAGCGCCGTACGAAACCGTCTGTTCTCCAAAACGGTTACCCTCCTTCAAAGGTCAGAAAATGTTTGCCCGCCGTTTCTCCTTCCGCGGCGCGTCCGGAACGCCTCCGCGCGCGGAAGCCATCGTTTTCTGTCAGTATACCACGCGGGGGAAAGAATTGGCAACCGGAATTTAGGTCGGGTCCCCGGCGCCGCCCGGGAGCGACGGATGAACGTATGCGGTGCTGTATGTCGTATAGACCACCATACCGGGTTTGGCTCCGGCCGGTTTTTTTACAAAGCGCACGGGCGTGTAGTCGACCGGGACGTTTTCCCCCGCGCGGGCCTGGGAGTGGTACGCGGCCACGCGCGCCGCCTCGGTCATGCTCTCCCGGTCCGGCGCCTGTCCTTCCGCGCAGAGGATGACGTGCGCGCCGTGCTGTTTCTGGACATGGAACCAGACGTCGTCCTTCCGCGCGGTTTTGAGGGTGAGCCGGTCGTTTTCGGTGTTGTTCCGGCCGGCCAGGATGCGAAGCCCGGCCGAGGAGCGGTATTCCAGCGGCTTTGCGGCCGGCGGCTTCTGCCGCTTCGACGCTTTGGCGGCGCGGCGGAGGTAGCCACCCGCCTCCAACTCCGCGCGGATCTCCAGAAGGTCGCGCTCGCTCTCCGCGCGCGTGAGAGCGTCCAGGACGCTCTCGAGATAGGAAAGTTCGGTCTCCCCTTCGGCAAGCTGCGCGGTGAGAAAGCGCTCGGCGTTTTTCGCCTTGTTGTAGCGCTTATAGTAGGCGGCCGCGTTCTGCTGCGGCGTTTTGAGCGGGTCGAGCGGGATTCTGACCTCGGCCCCGGCCGGATCGTAATAGTTCCCGGTCACAAGCGCCGCCATGCCGCGCGACATGGCGTGGAGGTTCGAGGTGATGAGATCACCCATCTGCCGGAGCGTCTCGCGGCCGTACGTGGCCTCCAGCTCCTTCTGCTGCGCGGCGCGCTTGCGCGCCGCGCGGTCGCGCAGGGAGGAGACGGTCCGGCGCATGTCCGCGCTCCTCTGCGCCATGCGCCGGCGCAGCTCGCGCTCGCCGTAAAAGCGGTCCAGGAGCGCAGAAAAGGAGGGCAGCGTTTCGACCGCGGTCTCCGCTCCATACTGGGCGATGGGAAAGCAGGTAAAGTCCACGGGCTCGCCGCCGCGGGCGAGCAGCGTCGGCGTGAAGCGTCCGGCGCGCACGTCCTGGAGAAACCCCGAGAAGACCTGCGGTGCCTTTGTTCGGCGCGCTTCCTCCAGCAGCAGGAAACGGCAGTCGGCATCCCCTCCGATGCGGTGGGCCAGCTCCCGGCATAAAAGCGGCGAGACGCCGCCGAAGGTCGCCAGCAGCCAGTCGGAGACCCGCGCTTCCGGCGGCGCCGCGCCAAAGAGCAGCGCGAGCTCCGTTTCCGGGAGCGAGAAGGGGTCCCGCTTCTTCTGCGGCGGCGGCAGGCGGTAAAAGAGACCCGGCAGTACGGGCCGCTCGGGGTTCTTTTCCGCGTCCACCCGGCGCAGGCAGTCCGTCACGCGGCCCTCCCCGTCCAGCAAAATCAGATTGGAGCGCGGGCCCATCGCCTCGAGCACCAGGGCGCGCCGGACGGGTTCGCCGAAGTCGTCCGTGCCGTCCACCGAAAGCGTGACCACGCGCTCGTTCGGCGTCTGGGTCACGGACGCGATACGCCCGCCCACGAGATGCTTGCGCAGCAGCATGCAGAACATGGGCGGCGTCATGGGGTTCTCGCGATTTTTACCGGTCAGCTGGATGCGCGCGGACTGCGGACTCGCGCACAGGAGAATCCGGACGCTCCCCGCGCCGCCGCGCAGGAGCAGGAGCACCTCGTCCCGCCCGGGCTGAAAGATCTTATCAATGTGCGCGCCGGCGACCGCGCTTTCCAGCTCGCGGACCACGGCGCCCAGGCAAACGGCGTCAAGCGGCACGTTACCCACCTCCGGGTTATTCAGTCGAATCCAGTATACCCGCCCGGCGGGCAAAAGTCCATGCTTTTCCCTTGCGGGCCGCCGGCGGAGGCTTCCGGCGCACCTCCCCCCACGGTATGCGGCGCGCCGCGGAACCCCGCAACGCAGACCTTTATGCGCGAGGACACGTCGCGAGGAGCGAAGAATAGCGCCATACGGCGTTTCGTGCATGCGGGCCGTCTCCGGGCCGCGCGCATGCTTTCGGGCCGCGGCCAGCCGTGTGGGCGGTATCGACAGTTTTTGTCACGCTTCCGCACGGCAAAAAAAGCGGGCCATCCTTTGCAGGATGGCCCGTTGCCGGAGGCGGGGAGAGTACGGACAGCGCTGCTTTTCCTCCGGCAGGGCGGATCGCCCATGGATTGGTTCGGCTGCGGGTTCTATTGTAGCGCGGCTTTGCGGCGGAGGCTGTCGAATCCGCGTTTCATTCACAAAAAATTCTCAAATAACATTGCATTTTCCCGTGCGCTTTTCAGAAGGCTATGATATAATTTAACCGAGGGGAACCTCCTCTCAAATATCCCCCTTGGGAGATAGGAGCTGAAACAGATGAAGTTCGTATTTCGTGACAAGAAGGTCGACCTCTCCGAACGGGTCCATGAGTATGCGGAGAAAAAGGTCGGAAAGCTGGACCGGTATTTCAAGTCCGGGGCCGAGGCGCTTGTCGCCTTCGGCGTGGAAAAGGACAACCGGTGCACCGTCGAACTTACGGTACGCTCCGGCGGCACGCTCTTCCGCGCGGAAGAGAGCACCACCGGAGACATGCGCGCCGCCATCGACGCCGCCGTCGCTACCATCGAACGTCAGAT
>DAOPLW010000079.1:0-5916 GCA_035391945.1 Oscillospiraceae bacterium
CCTCTGCCTCGTGGGCCCGCCGGGCGTCGGCAAAACCTCCGTGGCCATGTCCGTTGCGCGGGCGCTGGGCCGCAGGCTCTGCCGTCTGTCGCTCGGGGGCGTGCGCGACGAGGCGGACATCCGCGGCCACCGCAAGACGTACGTGGGCGCGATGCCCGGACGCATCATGACCGCGCTCTCCCAGAGCGGCACCAGCAATCCGCTGATGCTTCTCGACGAGATCGACAAGCTCGGCACCGATTTCCGCGGTGACCCCGCCGCGGCGCTCCTCGAGGTTCTGGACGCGGAACAGAACAGCAGCTTCCGTGACCATTATCTGGAGATCCCGTTCGATCTCTCGGACGTCCTGTTCGTCACGACCGCGAACACCACCTCGACCATCCCGCGGCCGCTCCTTGACCGCATGGAAGTCATCGAGCTCTCCAGCTACACCGACGAGGAGAAGCTCCAGATCGCCAAACGCCATCTGCTCCCGAAGCAGCGTAAGCGCCACGGGCTCACCGCCTCCAACCTCCGTCTCACCGACGACGCCATCCGGGAGATCATCGTCGCCTATACACGGGAGTCCGGCGTACGCATTCTGGAGCGGCAGCTTGCCGCGCTATGCCGGAAAGCTGCAAAGGAAATTGTCACTAATGGTGTAAAGGGAATATCCGTTACAGGTGATAATCTGGAGACTTACCTCGGCCCGAAGAAATATTACCCCGAACGCCTTTACAAAACCGCGCAGGTCGGCGTCGTCAACGGGCTGGCCTGGACCAGCGTGGGCGGCGAGATCCTGGAGGTCGAGGTCAACGTGGTGCCCGGCACAGGGAAGATCGAACTGACCGGAAACCTCGGCGACGTAATGAAAGAGTCCGCCCGGGCCGCGCTCTCGTATCTGCGCAGCCGCGCGCGGGAGCTGGGCCTGCCGGAGGATTTTCACAGGAACCTCGACCTGCACGTCCACTTCCCGGAGGGCGCTGTGCCCAAGGACGGTCCCTCGGCCGGTATCGCCATCACGGTCGCGATGGTCTCCGCCCTCACGAACGCGCCGGTAAAGCCCGGCGTCGCAATGACGGGCGAGGTGACTCTGCGCGGCCGGGTTCTGCCCATCGGCGGACTCAAGGAGAAGACCATGGCCGCCTTCCGCTACGGCATCAAGACCGTTTATATTCCTTCCGAGAATGTCTCCGATCTGGAGGAGATCGATCAGACCGTCCGCCACGCGCTGCACTTTGTCTCCGTCGAGCACGTGGACGCGGTGCTTGCCGGCGTGCTTGGCGAAAGGCTGGCGCCGAAAACCTCGGAACCGCCGATTTCCCTGCCGGAGCAGACCGTTGGGGGCAACGGGAAACAATTGCAGCAGTAGGAGTGCCAAATGAATTTGCAAAACGCGACTTTTGTCCGCTCGGCCGTCGGGCGGCGCGACTTCCCGGACGACGGGCGGCCGCAGATCGTCTTTTCCGGCCGTTCCAACGTGGGCAAGTCCTCGGTGATCAACCGGCTTCTGGGCCGGAGAAATTTCGCCCGCGTCGGCGGCGTGCCGGGCAAGACCGCTCACATCAATTTTTTCGATATCGACGGCACGGCTTATTTCGTCGACCTGCCGGGGTATGGCTATGCGAAAGTCTCCCGCAGCGAGCGCGAACGCTGGGGGCGTCTTATGGAGACGTATTTCGCCACCGGGCTTATCTCCTTCGGCGTGATGCTGGTGGACGCGCGTCACAAGCCGACGGCGGACGACGTGACCATGTCCGGCTGGTTCAAGGAGAGCGGCTGCCCCTTTCTTGTGGCCGCGAATAAGGCCGACAAGCTGAAAAAAAGCGAGCTGGAGCCGAACCTCGCGTGCATCCGGGAGGTACTCACGCTGGATGATAATGTAAAGGTAATATACTTTTCAGCAGAAACGGGCGAAGGAAAACAGGCTGTTCTGGGTGCACTGGGCAGCCACTTGGGGCTGACGTTTGCATGATGAATCAGATTCAAAACTTTTTCTCCATGTTCGACTGGTCGACGCTCGGCTATATGGGAATCCGCGCGGCGGCCGTCCTCTTCTGCATCATGGTGCACGAGGTGTGTCACGGACTTCTGGCTTACGCGCTGGGGGACCCGACGGCAAAAAGCCGCGGCCGGCTCACGTTTAACCCCCTCCGCCATATTTCGCTCCTCGGCTTTCTCATGATGCTGACCGTCCGGGTCGGCTGGGCGAAGCCCGTCCCCATCGACCTGCGGTACTTCAAGCACCCAAAGTGGGGCATGGCGCTCACCGCGCTCGCGGGCCCGGCCTCCAACTTCGTGCTGGCGTTTCTGGCGCTGCTCGTCGCCGCGCCGCTTCGCTTCGTCCTGCCGGAGTTCCTGCTTCTTTTCTTAATGGAAACGGCGCTGCTCTCCATCGGGCTCGGGCTCTTCAATCTCATCCCCATCCCGCCGCTGGACGGCTCGCGCGTTCTCGCCGCCTTTCTGCCCGACCGGCTCTATTACGGACTCATGCGCTACGAGCGCTATTTCATCATTCTCATCGTCGTAGTCATGTACATGGGCTTTCTTTCCACGCAGCTGACTTACGCGCTCTTTACCGTCCTCGGCAACTTCTGCGTTCTGACCGGATTCCCCGCCGCTCTGTTCGTCCAATACCTCAATCTGGGGGTGCTTTGATTTTGGAGACGCCCATTTACCGACTTCAGCACGTCGTGCGGGCGCGCAGCGAAGAGATGGAGGATTTCGTCGGCCCGCTCGACCTGATTCTCTTTCTCCTCGGCAAAAACAAGATCGAAATCCAGGATATCCAGGTCTCGCTGATTCTGGACCAGTATCTCGAATACCTCCGTCAGCGCGAAGAACTGGACCTGGAAATTGCAAGCGACTTCGTCGCAATGGCCGCGCACTTAGTTTACATAAAAACAAGAATGCTGCTCTCGCTCCACGACGAGGAGGCCGCGAGCGAGATGGAGCTTCTGATCCGTTCGCTGGAGGAACGGCGGCGCAGCGAGGATTACGAAAGGATCAGGGCCGTCGCCGTCCCGATGAACGAGGCGTTTCTCGCGGGGCGGGACTATCTGGCGAAAGGGCCGGAGATATTCGAGTATGACAGAAGCTATCGCTACGTCCATAAGCCGGAGGACCTTCTCAAATCCATGGAATCGCTTCTGGAGCGCGCGGAGGGCCGGCTTCCTCCGCCCGTGCGCGCCTTCGAGGGCGTCGTGGGCCGGGAGCCGTACTCCGTCGCGGACAAGGCCTCCGAAATTCTCGAGCGGCTCCTCTCCGCGGGCGCGACGCGCTTTGGCGCGCTCTTCCGCGGCAGCCGCAGCCGCTCGGAGATCGTGGCGACCTTCGTGGCGGTGCTGGAGCTCTGCCGCGCGCACGCCATCCGCCTCTCCGGCAGCGGGGAGGAGTGCACCGTGACCCGCGTTTCCGGCCACGGCGGCGACGGCCTTCTCTCGGAAGACTACGACTCCTGACGCGAGGTGACACAGTATGGAAATCAGGGACATAGAAGCCGCCATCGAGGGCATCCTATTTGCGTCGGGCGAACCCGTGTCGGTTGAGCGGCTCTGTCAGACGCTGGAACTGGACCGCGCGGCCGTGGAAAGCGTCGCGTCCCGGCTCGCGGATTATTACAGTTACGAACGGCGCGGCATCCGCCTGAGAAAGCTCGACGGCGCCTATCAGCTCTGCTCCGCGCCGGAGTGCGCCGAGTGGATCCGCAGGGCGCTCGAGGTGCGAAAGCCTCCGCAGCTCTCCCCGCCGGCACTGGAGGTGCTCACGATCGTGGCCTATTTTCAGCCCGTCACGCGCGCCTATATCGACCAGGTGCGCGGCGTGGACAGCAACTACACCGTGGGCCTTCTCGCCGAGCGGGGCCTCATCGAGGAAAGCGGACGGCTGACCGTTCCAGGCAGGCCGCTTCTCTACCGCACCACGCGGAATTTCCTGCGGTCCTTCAACCTCTCCTCGCTGGACGAGCTCCCGCCTTTGCCGGACGATCTGCGCGAGGATGGGCAGCTTACGCTCGCGCATCTCGGGGCAGGGAAGGAAGCTCCTTCCGACGGGACGCCCGGGGCCGTGGAGGCGGCCCTGCCGTGACGGCGCTCTGGATTCTCGGTATCCTGCTGCTGCTCTTCGTTGCTTTTCTTCTGCTGCGCGTGGGCGTCTCGGCCTCCTATGACGAGGACGGCGCGCGCGCGGACGCGCGGCTAGGCCCCGTCCGCTTCCGGCTCTATCCGCCGAAAGAGAAGAAAAAGCCCCCGGAAGAAAGACCGAAGCCGAAGCGGCCGGAAGCCGAAGCGGAGGAAAAGAAGAAGGGCGGCGCGCTGGAGAACCTCCGGCCGCTTCTCGGCCCGCTCTTCGACGCGCTCGGGAAACTGCGGCGCCGCCTGCGCGTGGACAGGCTCTCCATCGATTTTACGGCGGCTTCGGACGACCCCTCCCGGGCGGCCATGGAGTTCGGCTACGCCTCCGCGGGGCTCGGAACCCTGCTGGCGCTTTTGGAAAACACGCTGGACATCCGCGAGCGGGACATCCGGACGCAGGTGGATTTTACGCGGGAAACCCCGCTGATTCGGGCGGCCGCGGCGCTCTCCGTCCGGATTGGCACGCTCCTGGCGATCGCGCTTCCCCTCGCGGTGACGTACTGGAAAAACAGAAAAAAACAGGCCGCGGAAAAACAAGGAGGAAAAGATCATGGAAAATAACCATCCCATCGGCAACCTCATGGAAACGACCATGCAGAAGATCCGCGAGATGGTGGACGTGAACACCATTGTCGGGACGCCCATTCAGACGCCGGACGGCATCACCATCGTGCCGGTGTCCAAGGTCAGCTTCGGCTTTGCCTCGGGCGGTTCGGACTTCACGACAAAAAACCAGAAACCCGAGAACCCGAACGCCTTCGGCGGCGGCAGCGGCGCGGGGGTCCACATTACCCCGGTGGCGTTTCTCGTCATCAAGGACGGCATCGTCAAGCTCCTGCCCGTGACGCCCCCGGCCTCCACGACCGTGGACCGCGTGGTCGAACTGGTGCCGGAAATTGTGGACAAGGTCTCCGGCATGATCGAAAAAAACAAGGATAAAAGTGAGTTTTAATTGCGATACTAGCTTCATCCTGACGATGAGGCGGTGTCGCGTTTGCGCGTGAAATATTTCCGGACGGCGGGGGTTTCCTCCCGCCGCCCGCTGCGAAAAGCGGCGCTCTGCCTGTGCGCGGCGCTGCTGTTTTCCCTCTGCGCCCGGGCCGATGCGCCCGCGGTCTCGGCCAAATCCGCGATCCTCGTGGACGCCGCGAGCGGCCGCGTGCTCTTTGCGCAGGACGTCGATACGCGCCGTCCCGTGGCGAGCACGACCAAGTTCATGACCTGCCTTCTGGCGCTGGAGCACGCCTCGCTCGACGAGACGGTCACCGTAAGCGCCCGCGCCGCGGGCACCGAGGGCTCCTCCATGTACCTCAAGGCCGGTGAAGAGCTCACGATGGAGGCGCTTCTCTACGGTCTCATGCTCGCCTCCGGAAACGACGCGGCGGAGGCCGTGGCGGAGCATGTCTCGGGTTCGCAGGACGCGTTCGTGGCCCTCATGAATGAAAAAGCGGCCGCGCTTGGAATGAAAAACACCCACTTCACCGACCCGAGCGGTCTCTCGGAGGACGCGTATTCCACCGCGTCCGACATGTCGCTGCTCGTTATGGCGGCGCTGCGGAACAAGGAGCTGTGCAAGATCATCTCCACGAAGACCATCTCGGTCGGGACCCGGGACCTCACCAACCATAATAAGCTTCTCTGGAGCGAGGGCGGCTTTTTCGGCGGCAAGACCGGCTACACGAAGCAGGCCGGCCGGTGCCTCGTCTCCTGCGCCGAACAGAACGGCCAGCGCCTCGTCGTGGTGACGCTCAATGACCCGAACGACTGGAGCGACCACGCGGCGCTCCAGGCTTACGGCTTCGCC
>DAOPLW010000080.1:0-5880 GCA_035391945.1 Oscillospiraceae bacterium
TTCCGGCCTTACGGCCGCCTACTACCTCTCGCTCATGGGACACGAGGTCACGGTGTTCGAGCGCCAGGAAAAGGCAGGCGGCATGCTGCGTTACGGGATCCCCGCCTACCGCCTGCCCCGCGAGAAGCTGGAGGCGGACGTCGAGGCGATCTGCGCGGCGGGCGTTACGATCAGGACCTCCTGCGATATCACGGCCGGAAATATCGCGGATCTGAAAGAGAACTTCGACTGCGTGTATATCGCCTCCGGCGCGCAGGGGGACAAGAAATGCGGCATCCCCGACGAGGACGCCCCGGGCGTCCAGTCCGCGGTGGAGCTGCTCCGCGCGCTCGGCGCGGGGGAGAGGCCCGATTTCGCGGGCAAGACCGTCGCCGTCGTGGGCGGCGGCAACGTCGCCATGGACGCGGCGCGCAGCCTCGTGCGGCTGGGCGCGGCGCGGGTGCTCCTCGTGTACCGTCGCCGCGTGGCGGATATGCCGGCCAACCCCGAGGAGATCGCGGGCGCCGGGGAGGAGGGCGTCATCATGATGCCGATGCTCGCGCCTGTGCGCGTGGAAGTGAAAAACGGCCGCGCCGCGGCGCTTGTGGTGCAGCCGCAGCGCAGCGGGAAGATCGACGCGGCCGGGAGACCCAGCCCGGTGAAGGCCGACGCGCCGGAGGTGGAGATCGCCTGCGACGCGGTGGTGGTGGCCATCGGGCAGGACATCCAGACGGCCTGGCTCGCGCCGCTGGAAGTACCGCTCAAACGCGGCGCGGTGGCGGCGGACGCCGGCGGCATGGCCGCCGAGGGCGTCTTTGCCGGCGGAGACTGCGTGAGCGGTCCGGCCACGGCGGTCCGCGCGGTGGCGGCGGGCAAAACGGCCGCCGCGAACATCGACGCATATCTCGGCTTCGACCACCGGCTGGCGCCGGCGGCCGAACGGCCGGAGAAGAAAGCCGGGAACCTCGGGCCGCACGGCCGGGTCTCCCTCGTAGAAAGGGAAGCTGATCTGCGGAAACGCGATTTCGCTTTGATAGAGAGAGGAATGAGCCTTGAGGAGGCGAATCAGGAGTCCGCACGCTGCCTCGGATGCGACAGGTGCGGTCCCGCAAACATCAGAGGAGGAAGAAGATCATGGTAACGCTTAAGATTGACAACCAGACCGTTACGGTGCCGGAGGGCACCAGCATTTTGGAGGCCGCGCGGGGGGCCGGCATCTCCATCCCGACGCTCTGCTACCTGAAGGGACTCAATGAGATCGGTGCCTGCCGCATCTGCCTGGTCCAGGTGAAAGGCAAGGAGGGCTTCGTGTCCTCCTGCAACACCCCCGTGAAGGAGGGCATGGAGGTCGTCACCGACAGCGAGGAGGTCAAGGCCGCGCGCAAGGAGAGCTTCCAGCTCATTCTGGCGGAGCACGAAGTGGCGTGCGGTACCTGCGTGCGCGCCGGCACCTGCGGCGTGCAGGGCCTCGCCCGCCCCATCGGCACCTTTGCAACCCCCTACGAAAAGAAGATCACGCACGAGGAATGGGACCCGGATCTCGTTTTGCAGCGCGACTCGACCAAATGTGTCAACTGCATGCGCTGCGTGGCCGTCTGCGACAAGATGCAGGCCGTCCACATCTGGGAGAACAAGGACGGCAAGGTGCGCGTCCGGGACGGCAAGAAGCTTGCCGAGACCGACTGCACCTTCTGCGGACAGTGCGTCACCCACTGCCCGGTCGCGGCCCTCAAGGAGCGCGACGATACGGACAAGGCGCTCGCGGCCATCGCCGACCCGGAGAAGATCACCGTCGTCCAGATCGCGCCGGCCGTCCGCGCCGCCTGGGGCGAAGCGCTGAACATGGACCGCGACGCCGCCACGGTCAATAAGCTTGTGTGCGCCCTGCGCAAGATCGGGTTCAACTACATATTCGACACCAACTTCGCCGCGGACCTGACCATCGTGGAAGAGGGCAGCGAACTTGTCGACCACATCAAGAACGGCACGCTCAACGCCCCGATGTTCACCTCCTGCTGCCCGGCCTGGATCCGCTTTGTCAAGGGGCAGTACCCCGAGTTCGTCGACCATATCTCCACCGCGAAGTCCCCGCAGCAGATGTTCGGCGCGGTGACCAAGACTTACTATGCCAAGCTTCTGGGCGTCGATCCCTCCAAGATCTTCACCGTCTCCGTCATGCCCTGCATGGCGAAGAAGGCGGAGGCTGCCCTGCCCACCATGAACGACGCCGGCGCAGGGCAGGACATCGACCTGGTCCTTACCACGCGCGAAGTCGCGCGCATGATCCGCAAGGCCAAGATCCTCCCGAAGGACCTGGTGGACGAGGAATTTGACGCGCCCCTGGGCGTGAGCACGGGCGCGGCGGTCATCTTCGGCGCCACGGGCGGCGTGATGGAGGCGGCGCTTCGCAGCGCGTATTTCCTTATGACCGGCAAGAACCCGGAGCCCGACGCGTTCAAGGACGTGCGCGGCATGGACGGCTGGAAGGAAGCTACCTTTGAAATCAACGGCCTGAAGCTCAAGACGGCCGTGGCCAGCGGCCTGGGCAACACCCGCAAGCTTCTGGACGCCCTCAAGCGCGGCGAAGTCCACTATGACTTTGTGGAGATCATGGCCTGCCCCGGCGGCTGCGCCGGCGGCGGCGGACAGCCCATCTCCCTCAACGAGGAGCGGGCGGACGTCCGCGGCGCGAAGCTCTACGAGCTGGACAAGAACAACCCGCTGCGCTTCTCCCACGAGAACCCGGCGGTCCAGGCGCTCTACAAAGACTATATGGAGGCGCCGCTCTCCCACAAGGCGCATAAACTTCTGCATACCGACCCGAAGGCATGGAAGATGCCGGGCGAGAAATAAACGTCTCGCCCGCCGGCGCTTTGCCGCCCGTGAAACCCAAGCGCAGGCGACGGTGGAGTTTGTCTTACGCGCGCCGCCGGCAGCCGCCGGCGGCGCGCGTTCTTATTTTTCAACCGTGCTATAATCATTTTCTAATCTTCCTTGCATGGCAGTCTAAAATCTTCCTGTTATATTGGTGCCATCGAAAGGGAGGAAGAGACATGGATCATCTGGAAATGGTGGAAAAACTCCGCGCACACGCGGACGTGGGATACGAGGAGGCGCGCGCGGCGCTGGAGGAGACCGACTGGGACCTCCTGGACGCGGTGGTGCTCCTCGAACGGCAGGGCAAGACCCGGCCCGGCGGCGCGTCCTATACGACGAGGGAAGACCCGCGCGAGGAGGAGCGACCGTGCAGGGGACGCCGTGACTGCCACCACCGCGCCGACCGCTTCTTCGCGTGGCTGGGGGATCTCTTTACCAAGGGCAGCCGCAACATGCTGGAAGTTTCGCGCGGTGGGAGCGTGGTGATGACCATCCCGGTGCTGGTTTTCGTGCTGCTTCTGGTGCTGGCCTTCTGGATCGTCATCCCGCTTCTCATCATCGGGCTCTTCTGCGGCTGCCGGTTCGCGCTGCGCGGCCCGGAGGTCGAGCGTGAGGAGGTCAACCGCGTCATCGGCAAGGCGTCCGACATGGCCGAGGGCATCAAGCAGGAGTTCACCCGCGAGACCAGGGAAAGCAGGGAATAAATATCCCGGAAGGGGGTCTTGTTCATGCCGATACGGATCCTTCTCGTCGAGGACGAGGAGAAGCTCGCGCGCTTCATCGAACTGGAGCTCTCGCACGAGGGCTACGCGGTGGAGAAGGCCGCCGACGGCCGGGCGGGACTGGAGAAGGCGGAGAGTGGCGCGTTCGACCTTATGCTCCTGGACATCATGCTCCCGGAGCTGAGCGGACTGGAGGTGCTCCGCCGCCTGCGGCGCACCTCGGCGATGCCGGTCATCGTCCTCACCGCGCGCGACCAGGTCATGGATAAGGTCTCCGGGCTCGACATGGGCGCGGACGATTATATCACCAAGCCCTTCGCCATCGAGGAACTCCTCGCCCGCATCCGGGTCGCGCTGCGCAAACAGAACGTATCCGCGCCCCAGCTCCTCTCCGCCGCCGGCGTCGCGCTCGACGCCCTGCGGCACACGGTGACGGTGCGGGGCGAGACGGTGGAGCTCACCAGCCGGGAGTTTTCGCTCCTGCAGGCGCTTCTGGAGAACAAGTCCATCGTCATGACCCGCGAGGCGCTTCTCACGCACGTCTGGGGTTACGAGTACATGGGCGAGACGAACGTGGTGGACGTGTATATCAGCTATCTGCGCGCGAAGATAGACGACGTCTACGGCATCAAGCTCATACACACCGTACGCGGCGTGGGCTACGTCGTCAAGGACGACGCCTGAACCGCCGCGGCCGCCGGGACGCATTTCCTCCGCTTCCCGGCGGGACCACCCCGCACAGTGAAAGGAATGGTCATGCGCGTGAAGAGAGGCAGCGAAACAAGGAGAAAAATGAGCTCCATCGCCCGGCGGCTGAATTTCAGCTGGGCGATGAAGCTCTTTACCATTTTGCTGTGTGTCAACGTGGTCCTGGTCCTGATCCTGGCGCATCGCTTCTACGGCGCCGAAGTCGGCATCGAGGAGGGGCGGCTGATTTTAAGCCTCGGCGATGTCTCGTACTACGACCTCTTCTACCTCCTGCGCCCGCTCGCGGTCGTGGAGGCCGTCCTCTGGCTGGGAACGCTCCTTTTCGGCACCGGCGCGGTGCGCCGCCGCCTGCGCCCGCTCGACGACCTGGCCGAGACGGCCCGGCGGCTGACGAACGTGCGCCCGGACGAGGGGAAATTCCACGATCTGGAGGACGCCATTTCGCGCATCCGCGCGCCGGACGCGCGCCTTCGGACCGGAGACCGGGACCTGCAGAGCCTCGAGGAGGCGGTCAACGGCCTCCTGGACCGCATGGAGGAGAATTACCGCCAGCAGAGCCGGTTCGTCTCCGACGCCTCGCACGAGCTGCGCACGCCCATCGCGGTCATCCAGGGCTACGCGAACATGCTCGACCGCTGGGGGAAGCAGGACGAAAAAATCCTCGCGGAGTCCATCGCGGCCATCAAGAGCGAGGCGGAGCAGATGAACCGGCTGGTGGAACAGCTCCTTTTCCTCGCGCGGGGCGATTCGGGCCGGACGCCGCTGCGTGCGGAGGAGCTGGATCTCTCCGCGCTCATGGGCGAGGTCTACGAGGAGTATCGCATGATCGACGAAGCGCACGAATGGCGCCTGGAGACGCCGGGAGCGCCGGTCACGGTCCGCGGCGACGCGGGACTCCTCAAGCAGTGCGCGCGGGTCCTTGCGGACAACGCGGTCAAATACACGCCCGAGGGCGGCGTCATCCGGCTGCGGGTGCGCACCGAAGACGGCGCGCCGGCCTTTGAGGTACAGGACGCCGGCATCGGCATTCCGCAGAAAGACGCCGAACACATTTTCGAGCGGTTTTTCCGTTCCGATCCGGCCCGCAGCCGGCAGAGCGGCGGCGCCGGGCTGGGGCTCTCGATCGCCAGGTGGATCGTGGACCGCCACGGCGGCTACTTCAAGGTGCTCTCCCGCGAGGGCATCGGCACGCGCATGACCGTGGTCCTGCCGGGGCCCCCGGCGCAGGACCGGGTCTAGGAGGACCCCGTCCCCCGGACGGCGCCGGCACGGGCACACGGCACCCCGTTTTGCGGTCGATTTCCCGTGCCGCCGGGCTGCTTTTCCAAGCAATGGGCCGATCATTCCTGCGGGAGGGCGCCTCGCCTGACAAAAAATGCCCCAACCTTAACCCGCAACCCGAATCTTTCGACGCATGGCAGCACCGCGCAGATACAAAACCAGGCAGAGCCCGGCTTTGATACACCCGCTCCGCTCTTTCGCACGGCGGGGGCGGCTGCGGCGGGCGGTGTCCCGCGGCGGCGCATGTCCGCCTCCGGACGGATTGTACCTTCCTCAAAAAACAGGGCGGAGGCCTCTGGCCTCCGCCCTGTTT